>JAIYAB010000231.1 GCA_027489275.1 Hyphomicrobiales bacterium | reverse complement strand
TCGAAGCCGCCGAGCTTGCCGTCCGGGCTGATCATCGAGAAGGGCGGATAGTTGCCCTCCACCCCGACACGCAGCTTGCCGGCCGTCTGCGCCATGGCGGCGCCACCCAGACCCACGGCGACCGCAGCCGCCACCAGGAACCTTGCGAACATGATCGTCTCTCCCTCCGATGTGGTGGGGCCATCATTGCTGGATATTTTCAGAATCACAAGATATGAAAATTACCGTGCACACTCTTTCGGCACCCAGCGCTTCGCGCGGATCGAAAATCGGGCATAAAGGCACGATGCAGACGTCGACCACTCCCCTCCCCGAGCAGGCCTTCGCCGAAAGCGAGCTGGGCCGCAGACTGCTTACCCTGCATGCCGAGGGCTCGAGCTCGCAGCGCGTGCTGGCCGAGCACCTGCTGCGCCAGCCCATGCGGATCATGGCCGGCAGCATAGAGGACCTGGCGGCCTCCGCCGGCGTCTCGACGGCGACAATCAGCCGCTTCGCGCGGCAGGCCGGGTTCGACGGTTATCCGGCCCTGCGCGGGGCCATCGCCGAGACGATGCAGGACGTCATCCAGCCGGTGGAGAAGCTGCGGGGGCGATTTGCCCGGGCGGATGGGGCGACGGCGGCCGTGGACGAGGCACTGGAGGCCACGCTGTCGAACGTGCGCACCACGGCGCAGTCCCTTGCCGGCGGTCGGGTCGAGGCGGCAGCGGCGCGGCTGGCGGGGGCGCGCACGGTGTTCGTGCTGGGCTTCGGCCTGTCCTCCCATCTCGCCGCGATGCTGGCGCTGGACCTGCAGCCCTTCTGCGCGCAACTCGTCAACGTGGTCGAGTTCGGCGGAACCGAGGTGGCGGCGGGGCGACTAATGAATGTCGGCGCCGGCGACGTGCTGATCGCGATCTCGTTCCCCCGCTATGCGACGGACGCGGTGCGCCTCGCCGCGTATGCGAAGGACCGCGGCGCAGAGGTCATCGTGATCACCGACTCGCCGGCCTCGCCCCTCGCGCGGATCGCCGACGAACTGCTCCTCGCGCCGAGCCAGCACCCGGTGTTGTCGTCGAGCTATGCCGGGGCGCTGGTGGTGGCGGAAGCGCTGGTGACGGCGCTGATGCTGTCCAACCCGCAGAACGTCGCCCATGCCGAGCGGCTGACCGAGGCGATCGCGGGGTATCTCCACCCCGTGTCGCGCGGACGCTAGCATCGGCCTGGCAGTCGGTTCCCGCCTTGACGGCGGGGCGGCGCCCCGCCTTCACTGGCGCGCCCCGACCACCGAGGATTCTCCCGTGCCGCGCAAGATCATCATCGACACCGACCCCGGCCAGGACGACGCCGTGGCGATCCTGCTGGCGCTCGCCTCGCCGGAGGAGCTGGAGGTGCTCGGCATCGTCGCCGTAGCAGGCAACGTGCCGCTGCCGCGCACCAGCCTCAACGTGCGGCGGATCGTGGAGCTGTCGGGCCGCACCGACGTGCCGATGTATGCGGGCTGCCCACGTCCGATGCTGCGCCCGCTGGTGACGGCGGAACACGTGCACGGCCCCACGGGCCTGGACGGGCCGCATTTCCCCTACCCGCAGAACGCGCTGCAGGACCAGCACGGCGTCGATTTCATCGTCGAGACGCTGATGGCGGCAGAGCCGTCCTCGGTGACGCTGTGCGTGCTGGGGCCGATGACGAACGTCGCCATGGCGCTGGTGAAGGAGCCCGGCATCGTGCGCGGCATTGAGCGGATCGTGGCGATGGGCGGGGCCTATTTCGAGGTCGGCAACATCACGCCCTCGGCGGAGTTCAACATCTACGTGGACCCCGAGGCGGCGGCGACGGTGATGGCCTGCGGCGTGCCGATCGTGCTGGCGCCGCTCGACCTGACGCACCAGGTGCTGGTGACGCCGCCCCGGATGGAGGCGATCCGCGCGCTCGGCAACCCGGCGGCACATGCGGTCGGCGAGATGGTCGCCTTCTCCGAGCGCTTCGACCGCGAGAAATACGGCTGGGACGGCGCGCCGCTGCACGATCCCTGCGTCATCGCATACCTGCTGAAGCCGGAACTTTTCAGCGGGCGGGAAATCAATGTCGAGATCGAGACCATGAGCCCGCTGACGCGCGGCATGTCCGTTGCCGACTGGTGGCGCGTGACGGAGCGCAAGCCGAACGCGCTGTTCCTGAGGGACGTCGACGGGGACGGCTTCTTCGCGCTCCTGTGCGAGCGCCTGGGGCGCTATCCGCTGCCGGGCTGAACCTGCCCGCCGCAGCTTTCGTCCCGGCCTGCCCTCTGCCGCGGCCGGGACCATGACAATCGGCCGGGCCCGCGACATAGTCGGATCACGGCTCGGCAGCCGACCGTCAACGAAGATCCCGAGGAACGCCCATGGACGCCGTCGTCATCCACGCCCCCCACGACCTGCGGATCGATGCGCTGGCGCCGCCTCCGGCGGGTCCGGGCGAGGGGGAGGTCGTCGTGCGCATGGCGGCGGGCGGGATCTGCGGGTCCGACCTGCACTACTACCACCATGGCGGCTTCGGCACCGTGCGGATCAGGGAGCCGATGGTGCTCGGACACGAGGCGGCCGGCCATGTCGAGGCGCTGGGCGCCGGGGTCACGGGGCTGCGCGTCGGCCAGCTCGTGGCGGTCAACCCGAGCCAGCCCTGCCTCGAATGCCCCTCCTGCAAGCGCGGCGAGCGCATCCACTGCGAAAACATGCGCTTCAGCGGCAGCGCGATGCGCTTCCCGCACGAGCAGGGGCTGTTCCGCGAACGGCTGACGATTCCCGCCTTCCGGGCCTTCCCCGTCGGCGACACGGTGGCGCCGGAGGAGGCCGCGCTGTGCGAGCCCCTGTCGGTGTCGCTGCACGCGGCGCGGCAGGCCGGCGATCTCGCGGGACGTCGCGTGCTCGTCTCGGGATGCGGGCCGATCGGCGTCATCGTGGCGGCGGTGGCGCGCCATCGCGGCGCGGCGGAGGTGATCTGCACGGACATCGCGCCGCACTCCCTCGAGGTGGCGCGTGCGATGGGATGCGACGCGGCCATCGACGTCTCGGGCGGGGCACAGGCTCTCGCCCACCTCGCCGAGAATCGCGGCCGCATCGACGTCGCCTTCGAGTGCTCGGGAGCGCCGGGGGCGCTCGCCGGGATCGTGCCGACGCTGCGTCCGAAGGGCCGGATGGTGATCGTCGGACTCGGCGGCGACGTCGCGCTGCCGATGAACACCGTCGTCGTGAAGGAGATCGAGATGGTCGGCACGTTCCGTTTCGACGACGAGTTCGGCGAGGCGGCGACCATCATCGGGCAGCGGCTGATCGACTTCCGGCCGATGATCACGGCCGTGTACCCCATGGCGGACGCGGTGGCGGCTTTCGGCCTCGCCTCGGACCGCAAGCGCGCCACCAAGGTGGCGATCCGGCTCGGCGCCTGACGCGCCCGGGAGGCCGCGGCTCTTCATCCTTGCGAACGGAGATTTGCTCCATGTTCATCGCCATGAACCGGTTCAAGGTCGCCAGGGGATCGGAGGCCGACTTCGAGGAGGTATGGACCAGCCGCACGACGCGGCTGGACGAGATGGCGGGGTTCGTCTCCTTCCACCTTCTGAAGGGGCCGGAGAAGGACGACCACACCCTCTACACCTCGCACAGCACCTGGGCCACGAAGGAGCAGTTCCTCGACTGGACCCGCTCCGAGCAGTTCCGCGCCGCCCACAGGAACGCCGGGCAGACCCGCTCGCACTATCTCGGCCCGCCGGAATTCGAGGGCTACGACGTGGTGCTGAGCGAGTACGCCGGCGGGAAGCAGCGGGAGCAGGCGCCCCGGGAGGCATAAAGCGCCGCGGGCGCGCCCTCATCCGGTCTTCGGCCACCTTCTCCCCCGGGGGGAAGGTGCTTCCCGTCAGGGGCGCGGGGGGGACAGGCCGAGCTCGTCCAGGATCGCCGCGTTGTGCTCGCCCACTGCCGGAATCGGGTCCATGCGCGGCGTCAGGCCGGGGATGGTGATCGGCGGCAGGAAGCTCGGGTGCCGGCCCGTCGGCGAGGCGACCTCGCGGACACGGCCGCGGGCGTGCAGTTGCGGGTGGTCCAGGAAGTCCTTCACGTCGTTCATGCGGGCATTGGCGATACCGGCCCCGTCGAGCAGACGCACGACATCATCGCTGGAGAGCGCGGCGAAGCGCTCCTCGATGAGCGCCTGCAGCGCGTCGCGATTGGCCACGCGATCGGGGTTGGCGGCAAAGCGCGGGTCGGCGGCCACCGCGCCGTCGCCGAGCACCTGGGCGCAGAAGCCCTTCCATTCGCGGTCGTTCTGGATGCCGAAGAACACGGCCTTGCCGTCGCCTGCCCTGAAGGGTCCGTAGGGCGCGATGGTGGCGTGGCGCAGACCCGTGCGCGCGGGGCGCCTGCCGGTGCCGTGGGTGTAGTAGGCGGGATAGCTCATCCACTCGGCGATCGAGTCGAACAGCGACACCTCGAAGGCCATGCCGCGGCCCGTGCGCTCGCGATTGTAGAGCGCCATCAGCACGCCGTTGAGGATGTACATGCCGGTGGCTATGTCGACGACGGAGATGCCGACCTTGGAAGGCTCCTCCTCCGTGCCGGTGACGGCGGGGATGCCGGCCTCGCACTGGACGAGGAGGTCGTAGGCCTTGCGGTCGCTGTAGGGCCCGCCGGTCCCGTAGCCCGAGACGTCGCAGCAGACCAGGCGCGGGTGGCGCGCGACGAGGGTCGCGGCGTCGAGGCCGAGCCGCTCGGCCGCGCCGGGCGCGAGGTTCTGGAGGAACACGTCGGCGCGCTCCAGCAGGGCGTCGAGAACCTTGCGGCCTTCGGGATCCTTGATGTCGATGGCCAGGCTCTCCTTGGACCGGTTGGTCCAGGCGAAGTGGCTCGACAGGCCGTTCAGGGCGCCGTCGTAGTCGCGGCAGAAGTCGCCCTTGCCGGGACGCTCGATCTTGATGACCCGGGCGCCCCAGTCGGCGAGGTGGCGCGTCGCCAGGGGCGCGGCGATCGCCTGTTCGAGGGCCACGACGGTGATGCCGTGGAGCGGGAGGACGGGCGGAGTCTGCGTCATGACGGCTCGCACGGCAGGGGGGCGACGGTGGCGAACCCTAGTCGCCCGGACAGCCGGCAGCCAGCGCGCAATGGCATGGCTCCCTCACGTCCGCCGACCCGGGGCGTCGCGGGCGGGCTCAGCTCTTCACGGCGCCCGCCGTCAGGCCGCGGACCATGGCGCGCTGGACCAGGGCGAAGAGGATCATCACCGGCACGATGGAGATGATGCCGCCCGCCGCGAGCGATCCCCACGGCAACTGGAACTCGCCGACCATGAGCTGCAGGCCGACCGGCCACGTCCGCGAGCCGGTGCTGGTGGTGAGCATGAGCGCGAAGAGGAACTCGTTCCATGCGCCGATGGCGATGAACACCGCGGTGGCCACGAGCCCGCCGACGACGAGCGGCAGGACGACGCGTACCATGGCGCCGAGCCGGCTCGCGCCGTCGATGCGCGCGGCGTCCTCCAGATCGTTCGGCACGGCCTCGAAGAAGCCCTTCATCATCCAGATGAACACCGGCAGCAGGAAGGTGGTGTAGGCGAGCGCGAGGCCGAGGCGGCTGTCGAGCAGGCCCAGCCCGCGCATCAGGATGAACAACGGGATGATGATCATCACCGCCGGGAACATGCGCACGACGAGGAACAGCATCATCAGCCCGCGCCGGCCCGCGAAGCGGTAGCGGGTGACGGCGTAGGAGGCGAGCGTGCCGACCACCGTGCAGATGGCGACGGTGGTCAGCGTGGTGACGATGGAGTTGCCGATCAGGGTGGGGAAGTTCGAGCGCGTCCAGATCGCGACGTAGTTCTCGAAGGTGATCCGGCGCGGAATGTACTGCAGCGTCGCGGTGACGATGTCCTCCTCCGGCTTCAGCGAGATGAGGAAGGCCCAGGCGATGGGGAAGATCGCGAAGAGGACGATCGTCCAGACCGCGACCTGCGCGAGCAGATCGCCGATCGCCTTGCTGCGGGACATGCTGCCGACGCGCGCCATGGGTCAGTCCTTCATCACGTTGGCGAGGCGGACATAGAGGTAGGAGAACACCATCAGCAGGACGAACAGCACTACCGCCAGCGCGCTGCCGTAGCCGAAGTTGAACTCCTTGTTGACCTTGAGGAAGGCGTACAGCGAGAGCACCATCGTCGAGCGCCCCGGCCCGCCGCCGGTGAGGATCAGCAGGATGTCGGGCGAGTTGACGAGGCTGATGACGCGCAGAACCACCGAGGCGACGATGATCGTCTTGAGCTGCGGCAGGGTGACGTAGCGAAAGCGCGTCAGCGGGCCGGCGCCGTCGATGGCCGCCGCCTCGTAAAGGTCCTGCGGGATGGCCTTGAGGCCGGCGAGCAGGAGCAGCGCGAAGAACGGGAAGCCGTGCCAGATCTCGACCAGCAGGGCCGCGGCCATGGCCCAGTTCGGATCGGCGAACCACGCCTTGTAGGTCGACAGGATGCCGACCTTGACGAGGAGGTCGTTGACGACACCGAGCCGCGGATCGAGCATCAATGCCCACATGTGGCCAGCCACCACGTTGGGCAGGAACCACGGCAGCAGGATCAGCACGGCGGCAACGCGGAAGCCCCGCTGCTCACGGTTGAGCAACAGCGCCACGGCGAGGCCCAGCAGGAGCTCGCCCACGCAGGCGGTGACGGTCCAGATGACGGTATTCTGCAGCGACAGCCAGAAGATCGGGTCCTCGACCAGCGCCCGGTAGTGCTTCAGGCCGACGAAGCCCGTGCCGAGATCGAGGCGGTTCAGCCTCATCTCGCGGAAGCTCAGCCCGATCCCCCACACCGTGGGGTAGAGCACCACGGCCAGAATCAGGACCAACGCCGGAACGAGCAGCCAGTAGGCCCAGTAGCGGGTCTCGGACAGGTCCGCGATCGCGCCCAGCCAGGAGCGGCGGGGCGTCGGGCGGACACGACCGGCGTGGTCGACGACGGCCATGCGTCAGACCGACGCCACGGCGCGGCGCTCCACATCCGCCCAGTCGACCGCATGGCCGAGCCCGGGCTCGCTGGAGACGTGGAGGAAGCCGTCCTTGATCGCGAGCTTGCCGAGGGTCTTCAGCCCGGCGATCTGCTCGGCGTTCATGACGAGCTGCTCATAGTAGTCGTTGATGCGGATGGCGGCGCAGAGCTGCGCGTTGGCCAGCCCCATGCCGTGCACCTGGCAGCGCATGCCGTGGCTGTCGGAGAGATGCGCGATCTTCATCGCGCCGGTGAAGCCGCCCTTGTAGTTCGTGTTCACGCGGGTCATGTCGAGCGCGCCCATCTGGATCCATGTGGCCATGTTCCAGTGGCAGCCGTCGGAGGTCTCGGCAGCGAGCACGGGGATGTCCAGCGCGTCGCAGAGCTTGCGGTAGCTGTTGAGCTCGAACTCCCGCATCGGCTCCTCGTACCAGAGGAAGCCGCACTCCTCGAGCACGCGGCCGAACCAGAGAGAGGTGACGTAGTCCCAGCCCGCCGAGCCGTCGAACATCAGATCGGCGTCGGGGCCGGTCCACTTGCGCAGGTTGCGCGACAGCCTGGCGTCCTCCTTGGCATCGCCCCAGGCGTGCAGCTTGAAGGCGGTGAAGCCCTCGTCTATGCATTGTTTGATGTAGCGCTCGTACTCGTCCATCGTGTCCCACGTCACCGTGGACGCGTAGGCCGGCACTTTTGTCGAGTTGCCGCCGAGCATCTGCCAGAGCGGCATGCCGGCCTTCTTCGACTTGATGTCCCAGGCGAGCTGGTCGACGAGGCCCAGATGCGTCATGTGCATCTCGTCGATCCGGTCGATCTCCCAGATCAGGTGCCACAGCCGCTCGGTCGCCAGCGGGTCTTCGCCGATCAGGCTCTTCAGGCGCCGCTCGGTGAGCTGCATCACGGAGGAGGCATAGCGCGCCGAGCTTTCGATCTCGACGCAGCCGACGATGCCCTCGTCCGTGTCCATGCGCAGCACGGCCGTGTTCTGCTTCTTGCCGGCCGGCATCCCGTCGTGGGAGCCCATCAGGCCGGTGCGCCAGCGGTAGCGGTGCGTCGGCGGCTCTGATTCGAGGACGAAGCAGCGGATGTCGGTGATGCGCATGGGGCCTCCTTGCGGGGCTCGGGAGAGGAAGGACGTTTCGACGGTCGTCCGCCGCGGCCGGGGCAGGCCGTCGGCGAACTCATCGGGTCTCGAAGGCGTGGCGACCCACGCCCGGCATCGGCAGGACCCCGCTCATGAAGCCTTGGCGGCGTCGCCCGGCGGCTTCGGCGCGAGGCGGGTACCGCCCCAGGAGCGGGCGTGGCGATCCATGTCGGCGGGAAGGAATTCGCCGGTCCCTCCCTCCTCGTGGTCGAAGTGATGCCAGCGGTCCTCGCCGCGCGCGAGCATGGCCTTGTCGCGCACGCCGCCGGCCTGCTTCACATGGGCGCCCACATAGCGGATGGCGAAGCCGATGCGCCGCTGGGCCGAGCGGTTGGGCTCGGAATTATGGGCGATGTCGACATGGTGCAGCGACATCTCGCCGGGCTTCAGCACGACGTCGACGACCTTGTCGAGATCGACGTCGACGGCGATCTCCTGGCCGCGCGACAGCAGGTTGTCCTGAGCCCACGTCTCCTTGTGCGCCATGATGCCGCCCTTGTGCGTGCCGGGCACGACGCGCATGCAGCCGCTCTCCACCGTGGAGGGGGTGAGGGCGACCCAGGCGGTGACGATGTCGGAGGGCTCCAGACCCCAGTAGGTCGCGTCCTGGTGCCAGCTCACATAGGCGTCCGAGCGCGGCTCCTTCAGGAAGAAGTTCGCGCCCCACACGAGGATGTTCGGCCCGATGACGCCCTCCACCGCATCGAGGATGCGCGGATGGCGGCAAAGGTCGGACAACGTCTTCGAGACGTAGTGCGTCTTGTGCAGCAGCAGGCCCTTGCGCTCGTCCGGCCGGGCGTCGATTCCCGCCACCACCGCCAAGCCGGCAGCCACCTCGGCGTCGTCGAGCACGCGGAAGGGGAACAGCACGCCGTTGTCGCGGAAGGACTGGATCTGCGCAGCGCTGAGCGAGGTCGCCATGGGGGCCTCCTGGTGAACGAAGAAGGGGGCGGGCGCGCCCGCCCCCAGGAGAGCCGCGCGGGCGTGGGAGTGCCCGCGCGGCGCAACAGATCGGCGGCTTATCTCAGCGCCGCCTCCAGGCCCTTCATCATGGCGTCGACGGCCTGCTCCGCCGTCTGACGTCCGACGAGAACCTTCTGGAATTCCGGAAGCACGACGGTCTCCGACCAGCCGGCATAGCCCACGAACATCGGCGGGAGCCGGCCGAAGGTCGTCGTCTCCACGGCAGCGCCGTAGATCGGGTTCTTGGTGATGCGCTCGTCCTGCGCCACCTTCGGCGAGGACGGGAAGTAGCCCGTCTCCTCGAGGAAGGCGATGGCGGGCTCGGGCTCGGCCCAGAACTCGATCCAGCGCATCGCCGCATCGAGCTTGGCCGGGTTCGAGATGCCGTTGAACAGGTAGGTCACGCGGGCGATGCGCGCCGCCGGGCCGGCCGGAATCGGCAGCGTGCCGAACTGCTCGGGCTTGAGCGCGGCCTGGATCTCGGTCAGCGAGCCAGTGTGATGCATGACCATGGCGGTCTGGCCGGTCTTGAAGGCCTCCATGATCTGGCGGTAGCCGTCGTTGGGAGCGCTGGTCGGCACGACCTTGTGCTTGGTCAGGAGCTCCGCATAGAAGGCGACGGCCTCGGTGGCCTTCTTCTTGTCGATTGCCATCTTGCCGTCGACGACGATGGGCGAGCCCCACGCCTCGATCAGGTCGACGACCCAGGACTGGCCGCCCGCGCCGCCGCGCAGGCTGAAGCCGAAGCGGTTCTTCGAGGGGTCCGTCACCTTGATCGACGCCTCGAGGAACTCGGCGAAGGTCTTGGGCGGAGCGATCCCCTTCTCGGCGAACCAGTCCTTCCTGTAATACATCCAGTTGACGAACGTGAAGGCGGGGATGCCGTAGATCTTGCCGCCGACGGTGCTGCCCTGCCACGCCTGCGCCGGATACTCGCCGAAGCGCGACCAGGCCTTGATCCGTGCGGTGACGTCCGTGAGGCCACCCATCGCGACGAGATCGCCGGCGCGCTCGGCGACGACCATGCAGGTATCCGGCCGGGCGTTCGCCACGACCGCCGCGGTCATCTTCGACATGTATTCGGGGTTCGGGATGTTCTCCTGCGTGACGGCGATGTCCGGGAACTTCGCCTTGAACAGCGCCATCACCCGCTCGAGACCCTTGAACTCGGTCGTCGAGGTGAAATGGTGCCAGTAGTTGATCCCGGCCTTCTGCGCGAAGGCGGAGCCGGGGATGAGGCCCGCGAGCGGCGTCGCGGCGAGGCCCCCCAGGAGCTGGCGGCGGTCGAATTGCATCGGTTGTCCCTCCCGTCACGTGTCGTTGTCATCCCGCGCCTGTGGCGTCGGGCAGGCTTGAGGCGTCTCAGGTCAGGCGAATGGGCGAGGACGCCGGCGGAGGCGGCAGGTCCGCCTCGGCCAGCACCTCGGGAACGGCGTGTTGCGCCCGCGCGGTCTCGCTGAGCACAAGGCCGTGGCCGGGGCGGTCCGGCGCGATGGCAAAGCCGTCGCGCATCTCGATCGGCTGCTCGACGAGGTGGTTGTAGTTCTGGAACGAGTATTCGAGCCAATGCGCCTCAGGCAGCGCCGAGGCCATGTGCACGCCGATCTCCAGCATGGTGTTGCCGAGGCTGACCGGGATGCCGTATTCCGCGGCCAGCCACCCGGCTTTCATCACGTCCGACACATGCCCATGCACGTTGAGGATGTCGACGCCGCGCGTCTCCATCAGCTTCCGCTTGCCGCGCAGGTCGAGGTATTCGCCGGAGTTGACGTGCGTCCAGGGAGCGCCCGCGCGGATCTCGCGAAGCGCGTCGAAATCGTCGCGCAGGCAAGGGTCCTCGACCCAGAAGATGTCGAAGCCGGCGTGCCTGTAGATCTCCAGGCGGCGAATGGTTTCCTTGGCGGACCATGCCTCGTTGCTGTCCACCATCACGACCGAGAGGTCGCCGACCGCGTCCTTCAGCAGCTTGAGGCGATGTATGTCCCAGTCGACGTCGGGATGGCCGACCTTGATCTTGAAGCCGCGGTGACCCTGGACGGCCGCCTGAGTGAACAACTGCACGTAGTGCGCGTCGCTGAGGTGGTAATCGAGCCCGCTGGCGTAGGTGCGAACCTTGGGGTCCGTGCCGCCGAGCATGCGCCAGAGTGGCAGGCCGGCCTGCTTGGCGGCGAGATCCCAGCAGGCCTGGTTGATCGCCTCCTCGAAGGGCAGGCCCATGCGCCGCTGGTTGCCGCCGCGCGGGCGGGAGACGCGGTGGACGAGCGCGACGGGCGATTGCCCCTCGAGCCCGGGCCACGCCTCCGCGCGGAACACACGGTCGATCTCGGCGAGGTTCGGCAGAGGGTGGAACAGGCTGAGACCGAAGCCGAGGCCGACGGTCCCGTCGCCCGCGATCAGTTCCAGAACGATGTTGTGGGCATGGGCGATGTGGACCTGGCTGTCGCCTATGACGCGGTCGCGCGCATACTGGAAGCGCGTGAGACGAAAGCCCTCGATCCTCATCCCTGCGTCCCCCGAACGGCACCGTTGAAATTCACCGGCGCTCTCTGATAGATCAGTTGGCATGAAAGGTAGATCACGTTCCGCCGACTCTGCAAGTGTCGATGTCGCCGGCGAGCCTGGCGGCCGCACGCGCGCGGCGGTCGAGGCAGGCGCGGTCGAGGCCGGCGCGATCGACGAGGCGCCGGCGGCCGGGGCCGGCGGCAGCCTGAGCGACGTGGCACGGGACCGCTTCCTACGGGCACTGTTCGAGCGGCGGCTGGAGCCGGGCGCCTTCCTCTCGCAGCAGGACCTGGTGAAGCTGCTCGGCATCCCCGTCGGCCCGCTGCGCGACGCCTTGCGCGTGCTGCAGACGGAGGGCTGGCTGACGATCCATGCCCGCTCGGGGATCGAGCTGCGCAAGCCCGACTTCGCGCTGGTGCGCAACTCCTACCAGCTCCGCCTGATCCTGGAGCGCGCCGCTGTGCGAACCTTCGCCGAGATCGCCCCGCTGGCGCAGATCGACGCGCTGGAGCGCAGCCACCGTGCGGTGATGGAGCGCGTGCAGGGCAGCGAACTCACGGTGAACCTCGCGCACGAGCTCGAGAACATCGACTTCGGCTTCCACCTCGAGGTGATCGAGGTGCTCGCCAATCCGATGATCGAAGCGGCCTACAGCCAGGCGCAGCGTTTCGTGCGGTTCGTCCGGCTGGACCGCGAGTATCGCCTGTCCTCGCCGCTCGTGGTGCGGACGATGAACGAACACATGACCATCCTCGCCGCCTGCCGCGCCCGCGATCCGGACGCGGCGGAGGCGGCACTGGAACTGCACTTCTCGCGCGCCATGCAGCGCGCGATCGGTTTCTTCTGAGGCGGCGGGCGGGGACCAGCGACCATGGCGAAGATCGTGCGGATCGAGGCGCTGATGGTCGATCTCGTACCGAAGGTGAAGCGCACCGACGCGATCCAGAGCTTCGTCAGCCAGGAGACGCCGATTGTCGTCGTCACCGACTCCGACGGCGCGACCGGCATGGGGTACTCCTATACCATTGGCACAGGCGGCCCCTCGGTGATGAAGCTCATCGAGAAGACGCTGGCCCCCGCGCTCATCGGCCGCGAGGCGAACGAGATCGAGCGCCTGTGGCGCGACCTGATGTTCCTGACGCACGCGACCACCGTGGGCGCGATCACCGCGCTGGCGCAGGCCGCCATCGACACCGCGCTGTGGGACCTGCGCTGCCGCCGCGCCGGCCTGCCGCTGCACGTCATGGCGGGCGGAGCACAGGAGTCGCTCCCGCTCTACACGACGGAAGGGGGCTGGCTGCATCTGGAGCCGGCCGCCCTCGTCGAGGATGCGCTGCGGGCGAAGGAGGCCGGATTCGGGGGCGCCAAGATCAAGGTCGGCCGCAAGCACGTGAGCGAGGACGTGGCGCGGCTCTCCGCCGTCCGGGAGGCCTGCGGCGCCGGCTTCGAGATCATGACCGACGCCAACCAGGCCTTCACGGTCGACGAGGCGATCCGGCGCGCGCGGCACTACGAGGCGCTCGACATCGCGTGGTTCGAGGAGCCGCTGCCCGCCGACGACCTCGGCGGTCATGCCCGGCTCGCGCGCCAGACGACGGTGCCCGTCGCAGTCGGGGAGAGCCTCTACAGCCCGCTCCACTTCCGCGAATACCTCGCGGCCGGCGCATGCTCGATCGTGCAGGTCGACGTGGCGCGCATCGGCGGCATCACGCCCTGGCTCAAGGTCGCGCACCTTGCAGAGACCTTCAACGTGCCCGTGTGCCCGCATTTCCTGATGGAGATCCACGTGGCGCTGTGCTGCGCCGTGCCGAATGCGCGCTGGGTCGAATACATCCCGCAGCTCGACAGCCTGACCACACGCGGCATGGCGATGACGGGCGGCAGGGCGTATCCATCGCAGGAGGCCGGCCTCGGCATCGCATGGGACATGGAGGCCGTACGGCGGATGGCCGTGCCGGGCTCGACCTTCACGGTCGCCTGAAGCGGCGGCCGTTCCTTGACAAGGGAGTCCATCACCAAAAGGATGACATCCGGACACACGCTTCGAGACGCCGGTCCTCGGTTCCGCAGGACCGGCCGCCGCGCCGACGCCTCCGCCGGCGCGTCCTTCCGACAGACGCCTTTCGACCGAGACCCCCTCCGCAACGACGGCGGGGCAAGACCAGCAGACGCCACAGACGCCTGACAACGAACCATACATCCAGGGAGAAACGACCGTGACACAGCGATTCCATTGGTCGCGCAGGCACATCCTCAAGACGACGGTGGCCGGCGCAGCCGCGCTCGCCGCCGGACGTTCGGCGCTCGCGGCGCCGGCGCTCGTGAAGGGCTCCAAGCTCACCTACTGGGGCGGGCTGATCTTCTCCGAGAAGGCCAACAAGCTCCTCGTCGACACGGTCAACAAGTGGGGCGCCGACAACGGCATCCAGACCGAGTGCGTGATGATCAACCAGAACGAGACGGTGCAGAAGGTGTCCGCCGCGGTGGCGTCGAACACGATGCCCGACGCGCTCGACCTGAGCCCCGACCTGCTGCTGGTGCTGTCGCGCCAGGGCGTGTTCGCGCTGGTTGACGAACTCTACGAGACGATCGGAAAGGCGCAGGGCGGCTGGTACCCGGCCATCGCCACCTCGACCGACACGACCAAGCTCGCCGGCGGGCGCACCGGCATCCCCTATGGCGCGTCCGGCAACCTGCTGCTGCGCCGCAACGACATCCTCGCCAAGGCCGGCTTCCCCAATCCGCCGACGACCTGGGACGAGCTCGTCACGCAGGCCGCGGCCGTCAACAAGCCGCCGCTCTTCGGTCTGGGCCTCGCCCTGTCCAACGTCGGCGACGGCAACGTGCAGGTGTCGGTGATGCAGTCCTATGGCGGGCGCATCGCGGACGACGCGGGCAAGACGGTGACCATCAAGTCCGAGGCCACCCGCGCCTACCTGGCGTGGCTGAAGGGCGCCTGGGACAAGAAGATCTTCCCGCCGGGCGTCACCACGTGGGACGGCGCGGGCGACAACCAGGCCTATCTCGCCGGACAGGCGGCCTTCATCGCCAACACCGGCTCGGTCGGCATCGCGGCGAAGTCGCAGGATCCCGAACTGTACCAGGGCACGCTCTACTCGTCCCTGCCGGGCGGACCGAAGGGAGTCGTCTCGCCGATCCAGCCGAACCTGCGCTCGATCCCCAAGACGAGCAAGAATCCGGACGCGGCGCGCGCCCTGATCGAGCACCTCTCGCAGCCGGCGTTCATGAACGCCTATTTCGAGAACGCCATCTACGGACCGGTGCTGCAGGACCAGGCGAAGCTGAAGGCCTTCACCGGCGGCGACCCGATCCTCACCGGCCTGCGCGACCTCGTCCAGAAGGGCACCGCGCCGGCCTTCCCGGACGTCTACAACGCCGCCTATGCCGACATGCTCACCAACTTCATCATTCCGAAGATGGCGCAGCGGGTGGTGATCGACGGCTGGGACTTCGACCGCGCCATGGACGAGGCGCAGACGCGGACTCAGGCGATCTACGACAAGTACAAGTGACGTCGCCGCGGGCGGACGCCGACGAGGCGTCCGCCCCGCACCCGGTCTCGCGGCCGACGGCGGACGACCGACTCCCGCGGCGCCAGCGCGCCCCGGAGGTCGCCGCCGTCGCACCGCGCTCACGGGACTCTTTCGAGGTTGATCCGACCGGATCAGGACCCCCTTCATGACAGCGACGCCAGCAGCCGACATCCCGACTGTCCGACCGGCCGCGCCGCATCCGCGGCGTCGCTTCAGCGCGGCGACGCAGGATGCCATCTTCGCCTACGGGTTGGTGCTGCCGGTGGTGCTGCTGCTCATCGGGCTGGTGGGCTATCCCTTTTTCTATGCGATCTACGTGTCGTTCACCGACCGGGTCGTCGGCAATGACGGCCAGTGGATCGGGCTCGCCAATTTCCGTTATCTCGCGGGAGCGCCGGCCTTTTCGTCGGCGATCTGGAACACGGTGGTGCTGGTCGTCGTGACCGGCCTGCTGAAACTCGCGATCGGGCTCGGGCTGGCGCTGCTCGTCAACCAGCACCTGCCCGGGCGGGGGCTGTTCCGCTCGTTCCTGATGCTGCCCTGGGCGATGCCCGCCTTCGTCGCCTACCTGACGTGGCGCGTGATGTTCCAGCCCATCGGCGGCGGCATCAATCTCGTGCTGACCAACACGGGCCTCTACCCCCACATCGTCGACTGGCTCGGCCAGCGCTCGACCGCCATGCCCTCGGTGATCCTGGCCGCCGTCTGGCGCGGGTTTCCGTTCTGGTTCGTCAGCATCCTGGCGGCGCTGCAGACGATCCCGAACGAACTCTACGAGGCCGCGCGCGTCGACGGCGCCACGGCCTGGCAGCGCTTCCGCAACGTCACCTGGCCGGGCATCCGGCAGGTCGTCATCATCACGACGCTGCTGTCGTCGATCTGGACCGCGAACTCCTTCGAGCACGTCTGGCTGCTGACCCAGGGCGGCCCCTCGGACGCGACGATGGTGTTCCCGGTGCTGGCCTATTTCGGCATGCAGACACAGCGTCTGGGCGAGGCCGCGGCGGTGTCGGTGGCGATGCTTCCGGTGCTGATGATCCTGGTCTTCGTCGCCACCTCGATGATGCAGAACCGCGAGGATCGCGACTGACCATGGCCAGCACCCGAAAGTCTCCGATGTTCGCGTCGAGCGTCAGCCGTCAGCTCCTGATCGGCCGGATCTTCACCTATGCCGCGCTGTGCGTGGCGGTGCTGCTCGTGCTGTTCCCGATCTACTGGATGGTCATCACCTCCCTGAAACTGCCGCGGGAGATCTACCGCGTGCCGTCGCTGTGGCCGCAGGTGGTGACCTTCAACAACTACCGAATCCTGATCGAGGACAAGGAGTTCTTCCTCAACATCCGCAACAGCCTGATCGTCGCCGGCTCGGTGACGGTGATCTCGGTGATCATTTCGTCGCTCTGCGCCTATTCGCTGGTGCGCTTCCGTTACCGGTTCCAGGGCCTGGTCGGGCGGCTGATCCTGTTCGCCTATCTCACGCCGACGACGCTGCTCTTCATCCCGCTGTCGATCCTGATGGCCCGGCTCGGGCTCGGGAACTCGCTGCACGGGCTGATCCTCGTCTATCTGACCTTCTCGCTCCCGCTCTCGACGTGGTTGCTGCAGGGCTACTTCCGCGGCGTGCCGCGCGAGTTGGAGGAGCAAGGGATGATCGACGGGCTGTCGCGCATGGGCGCGCTCATCCGCATCGTCATCCCGCTGTCGGCGCCGGGCATTGCGGCGGTGGCGATCTTCACCTTCACCGGCGCGTGGAACGAACTGCTGCTGGCGCTCGTGCTGATCACGTCGGAATCGCAGCGCACGGCGCCGCTGGCGCTGAACTACCTCATCACCAGCGACGTGCTGCCCTGGGGGCCGCTGATGGCGGGCGCGGTGCTCTCGTCCGTGCCGCTGATGATCCTCTACTTCGTCGCCCAGCGCTACATGGTGCAGGGCATGACCGCCGGATCGGTGAAGGGATGACCCGTCGCTTCGCCCGCTATCGCATCGAGACAGGGAGGGACTGAAGGATGTCCAAGAAGGGGATCAGGATCGCGGTCGGCCAGTTCAAGGAGATGACCGAGGACAAGCTGAAATTCGCCCAGCAGATCGGCGTGGAGGGCATCCAGCTCAACACGCCGAAGATCCCGGGCGACGCGCGCTGGGAGGAAAAGGACCTGCGCGGCCTCGTCGACAAGGCGAAGGAGTACGGCCTCGTGCTCGAGGCCATCGAGAACGTGCCGACGCAGTTCTACCACAAGGTGATGCTCGGCCTTCCGGGCCGCGACGAGCAGATCGAGAACTACTGCACGACGCTGCGCAACGTGGGCCGCGCCGGCATCCCGGTGCTGGGCTTCCACTTCATGCCCAACTCCGTGTGGCGCACCGAGCGCTTCGCGCCTGGCCGCGGCGGCGCGGGCTGCACCAAGTTCGACCAGGCCATCGTCGACGCGAAGACGAGCAAGGAGGAGCTGCGCGAGTTCCTGCCGTCCGGCCTCGGGTGGCTGGAGACCATGCCCCTGCGCGGACCCGGCGAGCCCATCGTCACCGAAGAGGAGATGTGGGCGAACTACACCTACTTCATCAAGGCCGTCCTGCCGGTCGCCGAGGAGGCGGGCGTGACCATGGCGCTGCATCCCGACGACCCGCCGGTGCCGATGCTCGGCGGCGTGGCGCGGCTCTTCTACAAGCCCGAGAACTTCAAGCGCGCCTGGGAGATCAACCCGAAGAGCGAGAACTGGGGCCTCGACCTGTGCCTCGGCTGCTGCTCGGAGATGCCGGGCGGGGCGAAGAACGTGAAGGAGATGATCGAGTTCTTCGGGCCGAAGGGGCGGATCACCTACGTCCACTTCCGCGACGTACAGGGCACCGTGCCCAACTTCATCGAGTGCTTCATCGGCGACGGCAACTTCGACCCGGCCGAGGCGATGATGCTGCTCAAGCGCAACGGGTTCACCGGCTTCCTGCTCGACGACCATGTGCCCCACATGGACGGCGACAGCGACTGGAACCATCGCGGCCGCGCGCACGCCATCGGCTACATGCAGGGCCTGCTGCGCATGGGCGACTTCACCAAGGCGGCCTGATCGGCAAACAACGCTGTGGGGGCGGGCCGGACGACGATGTCCGGTCCGCCTTCGGGTCGTTCGATCGCAGCCTGGAGGCCGCCGGGGCCGACGGCGGTGGCCGCTCAGCCCCAGACCTCCTTCGCCACCTCGACGATCATGCGCAGCTTGGCCCACTGCTCGTCCTCGGCGAGCACGTTGCCCTCCTCTGTCGAGGCGAAGCCGCACTGCGGCGACAGGCAGAGCTGGTCGAGGTCGACGAACTTCGACGCCTCGTCGATGCGCCGGCGGATGGCGTCCTTGCTTTCGAGGGTGCCGGTCTTCGAGGTGACGAGGCCGAGCACCACCGTCTTGCCCTTGGGCAGGAACCTCAGCGGCTCGAAGCCGCCGGCGCGGTCGCTGTCCCACTCCATGAAGTAGCCGTCCACGGGCATGGAATTGAACAGCACGTCGGCGACCGGCTCGTAGCCGCCCGAGGCGATGAACGTCGAGCGGAAGTTGCCGCGGCACAGGTGCATGGTGATCGCGAGGTCGGCGGGCTTGGCCTTCAGCGCCTCGCGCACCATGCCGGCGTAGATCTGCGGCTGCTTCTCCGGGTCGTCGCCGCGCTCCTTCAGCATCTGGCGCTGCTCGGGATCGCAGAGATAGGCGAAGGAGATGTCGTCGAGTTGCAGGTAGCGGCAGCCGGCGTCGTAGAAGGCATGGACGGCCTTGCCGTAGGCGGCGCCGACATCGGCGTAGAAGCCGTCCATGTCGGCGTAGATGCCGGGGTTCATCATCTTCCGGCCGCCGCGGTAGTGCAGCATGCTGGGACCGGGGATCGTCATCTTGGCGACGCGGGACGTGTTGTCCTTCACGAAGCGGAAGTGGTCGATCATCGGGTGGCCGGAAAAGCCGACCTTGCCGGTGATGCGCAGCGCCTTGGCGATGCCGACGCCGCCCTTGAAGTTCATGCCGCTGTCGGCGGTGACCGAGGTGACGCCGTCGAGCTGCTCCAGGAAGTCGAAGTGCCAGAAGGCGCGGCGGAACTCGCCGTCGGTGACGGCCTCCAGGCCGATCTCCTCCTGCTTGCGGATGAGCGCGCGGATCTCGTCGTCCTCGACGGCCTTCAGGCCCTCGGCGGAGAGGTCGCCCGCCTGGTGCTTCTGGCGCGCCTCCTTCAGCGCCCGGGTGCGCAGCAGGCTGCCGACCATGTCGGCGCGGAACGGCGGCGTGAGGCGTTTCATGCGACTTCTCCCTATGCGTGATGCGCGACGGCGCCCGGATTGGTCTTCCCGGTGACGCCGAGATGCTGCTCCAGCGGAGCAGGATTTTCGATCAGGGACCGGCTCGTGCCGGCGTGGACGATGGACCCGCGGTCGAGGATGATCGCCTTGTCGGTGACGCCGAGAATTTTCTGGGCGTGCTGCTCGACGATGAGGGCGGACACGCCGTCCACCCGGGTGATGCGGGTGAGCGCGGCCAGAAGCTCCTCGACGATGATCGGCGCGAGGCCCTCGGTCGGCTCGTCGAGCAGCATCAGGCTCGGGTTCAGCACCAGCGCCCGGCCGATGGCCAGCATCTGCTGCTCGCCGCCCGAGAGCTGGTTGCCGAGGTTGGTCCTGCGCTCGCGCAGCCGCGGGAACATCTCGAAGATCCGCGCGACGCTCCACGGCCCCGGGCGGGCCACCGCGGTGAGGTTCTCCTCGACCGTCAGCGACTTGAAGATGTTGCGCTCCTGCGGCACCCAGCCGATTCCGGCGGCCGCGCGCAGGTCCGGCCTGAGGCCCGTGAGATCGCGTCCCTTGAGCATGACGGCGCCGCCGTGCTGCTGCGTGACGCCGACGATGGTGTTGAGCAGCGTCGTCTTGCCGGTGCCGTTGCGCCCGAGCACGGCCATCGACTGGCCCTCGCCCAGCTCCAGGCTGACGCCGTTGACGACGACGGCCGGGCCGTAGCCGGCCCTGAGATCGCGCAGCGAGAGAAGCTCAGCCATGGACGCCCGTCCCCAGGTAGACCGCCTTGACCTGCGGATCGGCGGCGATGGCCTCGGCGCTGCCCTCGGCCATGAGCGCGCCGTTGACGAGCACCGAGATCCGGTCGGCGAAGCTGAACACGAGGTCCATGTCGTGCTCGATGAGCAGGACGGACACGTCGCGCGGCAGGGAGGCGACGGTGTCGAGCAGTTCGCGCCGCTCCGCCTCCGGAACGCCGGCCGCCGGCTCGTCCAGCAGCAGTACGCGCGGCCTGCAGGCGAAGGCGACTGCGATTTCCAGCAGGCGCTGCTTGCCGTAGGGCAGGCTCGACGTGCGCTCTTCCAGCACGTCGACGAGGCGGAACCGCTCGGCGATCTCCACCACATCGTCCACGATCTCGCGCCGGCTGCCGACGACGCGCCACCAGTCGCCGCCGCCGCCCAGCCGCTCGGACACCGCGAGCCCCAGCGTCTCCAGCGGCGTCAGCGCCGGGAAGAGCTGGTTGATCTGGAAGGTGCGCGCCAGGCCGCGACGCACCCGCAGATCGGAGCGCAGCTGCGTGATGTCCTCGCCGTCCAGCAGGATGGTCCCGGCCGAAGGCGCGAGCACGCCCGTCAGCAGGTTGATGAAGGTCGTCTTGCCTGCGCCGTTGGGTCCGATCAGGGCATGGCGCGCGCCCTTCTCGAGGCGGAAGGTGACGTCGTCCGTGGCTGTGAGGCCGCCGAAGCGCTTGGACAGGCCGCGGGTTTCGAGGGCGGGTTGCATGTCAGGCTCCCTCGGCGGGCTTCGACACGGCCCTGGACGATCCTCGCCCGACGACGCGCCGCCACAGGCCGGCGATCCGGGCGGTCACCCGGTCGCGCCCCGCCAGCACCAGGATCACGAGGATGAGCCCGATCCAGAACTGCCAGTATTGCGGCGTGATGTCGGACAGCACGTCCTGCAGCACCTTGAAGACGACCGCCCCGATCAACCCGCCGTAGAGGTAGCCGACCCCGCCGATGACCAGCACCAGCAGCACGTCCGCCGAGCGGTGGAAGGCCACGACGTCGAGCGACACGAACTGCGTCGTCTGCGCCAGCAGCGCGCCGGCGACACCGGCATAGGCGGCCGACAGCGTGTAGACCGCCACCAGCCGCCGGCCGACGGGGATCCCGATCGCGCGGGCCCGCAGCGGGTTCGCCTTGATCGCCCGCAGCGACAGGCCGAACGGCGAGGAGACGATGCGCCGGGCGATCACGAACAGAACGAAGGTGACGGTGAGGCTGTAGGCGTAGGCCG
>JAIYAB010000159.1 GCA_027489275.1 Hyphomicrobiales bacterium | reverse complement strand
GTCGGGTCGCCGGTGATGATCATCCGCGAGCCCTCGCCGAGACGGGTCAGGAACATCTTCATCTGCATGCCGGTGGTGTTCTGCGCCTCGTCGAGCAGCACCACCGCATTGGTCAGCGTGCGCCCGCGCATGAAGGCCAGCGGCGCGATCTCGATCATGCCGGTCTGCAGGCCGCGCTCCACGTGCCGCGCCTCCATGAAATCGTAGAGCGCGTCGTAGATCGGCCGCAGATACGGGTCGACCTTCTCCTTCATGTCGCCCGGCAGGAATCCGAGCCGCTCGCCGGCCTCCACCGCCGGACGCGACAGGATCAGCCGCTCCACCGTGCCGTTCTCGAGCAGCGACACGGCGTGGCCGACGGCCAGCCACGTCTTGCCGGTTCCCGCCGGTCCCTCGGCGAAGACCAGCTCGTGCCGCTTCAGAAGGCGCAGGTAGGAATGCTGCGCGGCGTTGCGCGCCCGCACGCGGCGGCGGCGGGTGGCGATCTCGTCGAAGCCGCCCGTCCCGCCCTCCTCGGCGACCGGAAACAGCGTCCCCTGCGTCGCCGTCTCCTGGATCACCCCGTCGACGTCGCCGACGGTGAGCGGCGTATCGCCCCGCACGCGCTCGTAGAGCTTCTCCAGCACGCGGCGCGCCTGCTCGGCGCGCTCTGGCGCGCCCTTGATGATGACGTGGTTGCCGTTGGCATTCGCGACGACACCCAGGCGCCGCTCGAGATGCGCGATGTTCTGGTCGTATTGCCCGCAGACCAGGCTCGCGAGCCGGTTGTCCGCGAAGGTCAGCTTGATTTCAGCGGCCTCGACGACCCCCTGCGGGGCGCTGGGGCGGGGAAAGCGCGTCATGCCCTCGGGTCTCACCGACACATCGACCTCATGCTGTTGCCGCTCCCCGCTGCTGGTTCACGCGCTCTCCTTACGCGCCGCCACGTCCGCGCGCGGGCCGAACAGGCTGTTCGAACCGAGCGCCGTGATCGTGACCGGCACGATGTCCCCGACGGCCGCGCCGTCGCCGTCGATATGCACCGCCTGCAGGTAAGGCGACTTTCCGGCGAGCTGCCCTGGATGGCGCCCCGGCTTCTCCAGCAGGACGTCGACGGTCCGCCCCACCGTGGCGGCATTGAACGCCTTCTGCTGGCGGTCGACCAGCGCCTGCAGCGCCGACAGGCGCTCCGCCTTGACCGGCTCCGGCACTTGCCCGGCGAGGTCGGACGCGGGCGTGCCGGGACGCGGCGAATACTTGAAGGAGAAGGCGGCGCAAAAGCCGACCTCCTCGATCAGGCGCATCGTGTCGGCGAAATCCGCGTCCGTTTCGCCCGGGAAGCCGACGATGAAGTCCGACGACAGCGCAATGTCCGGCCGCGCCGCGCGGACCGCGTCGACAATGCGCCGGTAGTCGTCGCGCGTGTGCCTGCGGTTCATCGCATCGAGGATCGCGTCGGAGCCCGACTGCACCGGAAGGTGCAGATACGGCATCAGTTGCGGCAAATCCCGATGGGCGGCGATGAGTTCCCCGTCCATGTCGCGCGGGTGGCTGGTCGTGTAGCGGATCCGCTCGATCCCCGGGATGTCGGCCACGGCGTGGAGCAGCCGGCCCAGCGTCCAGCTCTCGGCCTCGCCCGCGCCGTGCCAGGCGTTCACGTTCTGGCCGAGCAACGTCACCTCGCGGATCCCGGCGGCGGCCAGGCGGCCCGCCTCCTCCAGAATCGCGGCGACCGGCCGCGACGCCTCGGCTCCGCGCGTATAGGGCACGACGCAGAACGTGCAGAACTTGTCGCAGCCTTCCTGGACGGTGAGGAAGGCGCTGACGCCGCGCGCGAGTGTCTTCTCCCGGGTGGGCGCAGGCAGGGCGTCGAACTTCGCCTCGGCCGGGAAATCCGTGTCGACGATGCCCGGCTTCACCTGCGCCTCGGCGAGCAGGGACGGCAGCCGGTGGTAGCTCTGCGGGCCGACGACGAGATCGACGTCGCGGGCCCGGCGCAGGATCTCCCCACCCTCGGCCTGCGCCACGCACCCGGCCACCACGATCCGGGTGTCCAGCCCGCCGGCGGCGCGCTCGCGCTTCACGGCGCGCACCCGGCCGAGTTCGGAATAGACCTTCTCGGCGGCCTTCTCGCGGATATGGCAGGTGTTGAGGACGACGAGATCGGCCGCGGCCATGTCGGAGGTCTCGACGAAGCCCTCGGGCGCAAGGACGTCCGCCATGCGCTGGGCGTCATAGACGTTCATCTGGCAGCCGTATGACTTGACGTAGACCTTCTTCGTTGCGTCCGTCATCCCGTATCCCGAGCGGCGCCGGAGCGGCCGCGATGCGAATCGTCCTTGCCTCAGGCGTCAGCCTGTCATGCTGCCATGACGCTGTTTAGACGGTTCCGGCCGTCTTGAGAAATGGAATCCCCGGCAAAGCCCGTCACTCCCGGCTCCGCCCGCTCGTCAGGCGCGCGTACGTGCGCCGGATATCGTCCTGCGCGCGACGCGTCACGGCCTTGCGGTCAGTCGCCGTGTCGAAGGCGACGCACTCGCCCCATGCCGCCACCGCGTCGATGGGCGGCCCGGCGATGATGGCGGCGAAGTGTGGCACGAGGTCCATGTCCCCGTGCCACGCGATGTCCGGCCGGTCCTGGCGATGCACGGGGAGCCCGCCGCGGCGCGGATAGGCGATCGTCAGCGTCTGCACGACGACGTGACCCGTATGGCCCGCCTCCGCGATGGCGTCGCGCGCCGCACCCACCACCGCCGAGCGGAAGGGCAGGATGCGGTTGCCGTCGCCCGTGGTTCCCTCCGCGAAGAGGACAATGGCGTCGCCCTCGGCGAGCCGCTCGGCGATCTCGCGGTTGGCCTCGGCGGCGCCCTTGCGGAGGGTGCGGTCGATGAAGATCGATCTCTGCAGGCGCGCGAGCGTGCCGAACACCGGCCATGTCGCCACCTCCTGCTTGGCGATGAACGACAGCGGCGCGAGCGTCGACACCACGGCGATGTCGAGCCAGCTCGTGTGGTTGGCGAGCACCAGCAGCGGCCTGTCGGGGGACGGCCGGCCCTCGACGACGATGCGCAGCCCGAGCAGGCGGCAGAACAGGCGGTGGAACGCCACCGGCAGGGTGTGGGCGAGCCGCCAGCTAAACCGGATGGCGAGCCTCTGGACGAGCATCAGCGGCGGGGTCACGAGGGCGAGAGCGAGGAGCACCAGCCCCACGCGCAGGCGGCCGGCGAAGCTCACGCCAGCTCCTTGCGTAGCACCAAGGCCGTGGCGCGGCCGCCGTCCGGCCGCCTGTAATAGGCATTGCGCCGCCCGACTTCGCGGAAGTCGAGGGAGTCGTACAGGGCCCGCGCCGCGGCGTTGCCCTCGTCGACCTCGAGGAACAACGCCCGGACGCCGCGCCCCGCCAACTGCGAGAGATGGGCGAGAAGGACGGCAAGTCCGAGCCCGGACCGCCGCGCCCCCGTCGCCACGGCGATCGTCAGGATCTCTGCCTCGTCGGCGGCCCGGCGCGACAGGACGAAGCCCTCCAGCGCCCGGCCCCGGCCGATGCCCAGCCCGACGATCGTGGCATCGGCCAGCATCGCCTCGATCTCGGGCACGCTCCAGCCGCGGTGAAATCCCTCCGAATGGATGGCGGCGATCCGCGGCGCATCGCGCATGGCCAGGGACCGGACGGCCGGATGGGCCGGCCGCGCGAGCCACGACCAGAAGCCGGAGCGTCCCATGTCCCGGTCAGCGCCGCGGCACGCGGACGTGGTCCTGCGGCTTGGCGTCAGGAGGGCGGAGGTAGAACGGCTTCGGCTCGGCATGGGCCGGATTGGCCGCCGATCCCAGCCGCGCGACCCAGAGGATGCCGGGGGCCGGGTCTTCGCCCTCGATCGTCGCATCGAGGCCGATCGCCCTCGCCTCGGCAGCGAGCAGGCTGGCGCCGGAGCCCGTGATCCGCACCTGACCGGAGCCGAGCTGCCGCGCAGCATCCCGCGTCGAGATGATTCGCGGCGTGACCACCGTGCGCCCTGCCGGTCCGAAGACCTGCACATAGATCGAGCCGTGCCGCGCATCGATCGCGGCCGCCACCAGGGTCCCGACGCCCGACGCGATCACCGGGGCGGCATAGGCGGCCAGGGTCGTGACGCCGACGCACGGCACGCCCGCCGCAAGCGCGATGCCCCGGGCGGCCGATATGGCGACGCGCAAACCGGTAAAGCTGCCCGGGCCCACCGTCGTCGCGACCCGGTCGATGGCGCCGAACCCGCCGTCCGTGCCCGAGACGAGGCGGTCGATCATGGGCACGAGCGCTTCGGCATGGCCGCGCGTCATCGTTTCGGACGCGATCGCGATCGTCTCGGCTGTCTCGCTGTCGAAGATGCAGGCGGAGCACGCTTCGAGCGCCGTATCGATGGCGAGAACGCGCACGTCGCCTCCCTTCCGTGCCACCCGTCACTGCGTCCGCGGCGGCGCCGCGCTCACGCGATGCTGCAGAACTCCTCGAAGTCGAGGCGCGGCAGGCGGGGCTTCAACGCCGCAGAATCACCATAGCCGAGGTTGCACAGGAAATTCGACCGGATTGTCGTGCCGGCGAAAAACGTCGCGTCGACGCCGGCCTTGTCGAAACCGCCCATGGGTCCGCAGGACAATCCGAGCGACCGGGCCGCGAGGATGAGATAGGCGCCCTGCAGCGAGGAATTGCGCATCGCATTCTCGCGGATCGACTCTTCGTTGCCCTTGAACCAGTTCTGCGCATCAGGGTTGTGCGGGAACAGCTTCGGCATCTTTTCGTAGAAGGCCATGTCCATGCCGATGATCGCGGTCACCGGCGCGGCCATCGTCTTGTCGCGGTTGCCGGCGGACAGATGCGGCTTCAGCTTCTCCTTCGCCTCCGGTGACGTCACGAAGACGAACCGGGCCGGACAGGTGTTCGCGCTCGTCGGCCCCATCTTGACCAGTTCCGCAAGCGTGCGGAGCAACGTGGCGGGAACCGGCTTGTCCAGCCAGGCGCCATGGGTGCGGGCGTCGAGGAAGAGCTGCCGCAGCGTGGCGTCAGGCAGCGGCAGCGAGGCGGTGGTTTCGAGCATGTCTGGTCCTTGCGGCGCTGGTCGTCGCGGTCGGTCCGCCCGGTGGGCGAACCCTCATCCAGCCTTACGGTCGGGCTCGGGGTTCAGACCGCCTCGACCTCGCGGACGTCGGGCAGGAAGTGGCGCAGCAGGTTCTGGATGCCGTGCTTGAGTGTCGCCGTCGAGGAAGGGCAGCCCGAGCACGAGCCCTTCATGGTCAGATAGACCGTCCCGTCGCGGAATCCCTTGAAAGTGATGTCGCCTCCGTCGCCGGCGACCGCCGGCCGCACGCGGGATTCGAGCAGCTCCTTGATGGTCGCGACGGTTCCCGCGTCCTTTTCGTCGAAGAACTCGTCCTCGGTCTCGCCCGTCGGGCCCATCCCGCCTTCGCCCTCGAAGAGCGGCTCGCCGGAGAGGAAGTGCTCCATGATCGCGCCGAGGATGGCCGGCTTGAGATGCTGCCACTCGCCCTCTGACTTGGTCACTGTGACGAAGTCTGAGCCGTAGAACACGCCCGTAACACCGTCGACGGCGAAGAGCCGGCGGGCGAGCGGCGACCGCTCGGCGGCGCGCATGTCGCGGATGTCGAGCGTGCCGTCCGGCATCACGGTGCGGCCGGGCAGGAACTTCAGCGTGGCCGGGTTGGGCGTGGCTTCGGTCTGGATGAACATGTCGGTCTCCTCACACGCGCGGTTCAAGGCCGGCGGCGAAACGGAATGGACGCTCTTCGTATGTGGAGCGGATCGCGCAAGGAATCAATCGCAACCGCCGCCGGGCCGCCGTTGCACGCGCGCAAGGGCGCGGCGACGGCTCAGGACAGCGTGTCGATGTCGCGGTCCGACAGGTGGCCCGGCACGATGGCGATCGGCACCGCGAAGGATCCCGCGCTCTTTCCGGCGAGGCTGGAGACGAGAGGGCCCGGCCCGTCGCTGCCGGTGCCCGCAGCCAGCACGAGGAGCGAGATGTCCTCGTCCGCCTCGATGAGGGCCACGATCTCCTCGGACGGGACGCCTTCGTGAACCACGAGCTGGGGCTCGACGCCGGCGACCGAGCGCACCCGCGCCGCCGCGGCCTCCGCGCGATCCCGCGCCTCCTCGGCGGCCTCTGCCCTGATGACGTCGCTGACGCCCAGCCATTGCTCGAAATCGCCGGCTTCGGCCACCGCAAGAAGCACCACGTCCGCCCCCACGCGGCCGGCGCGGCGGGCGGCGAAGTACACCGCCCGGTCGCATTCGGGCGTCTCGTCCACGACGACGAGGAACTTCGGCCGGTGTCCCGGCTCGTAGCAGCGTCGCGGCGTCGCCGTCATCGGGCGGACTCCCTGGTCGAGGCGGCCCGCCGGACCGCAGGATCGGATGCTGTCAGGACGACGCAGCGGCTGCAAGCCAACGCCGTCGCAGCTCCGGCGTTCAACCCCGGATGAACCCGACGATGTCCTTCACGGACTCCATCACCGGCCGGGCGATCTCGCGCGCGCGAATCGACCCGTCGCGCAGCACGGCGTCGATATGGGCCGGATCGGCCTGCAGCTTCTTCATCTCGGCGCTGATCGGGCCGAGTTTCGCCACAGCGACGTCGACGAGCGCATTCTTGAACGACGAGAACTGGGCGCCGCCGAATTGGGCGAGCACCGCGTCGCGCGGCACGTCGGCCAGCGCCGCGTAAATCGTGACGAGGTTTTCCGCTTCGGGACGCCCGCTCAGCCCCGCCGCCTCCGAGGGCAGCGGCTCGGGATCGGTCTTGGCCTTGCGCACCTTCTGGGCGATGGCATCGGCGTCATCTGCGAAGGTGAGGCGCGAATAGTCGGAAGGATCCGACTTCGACATCTTCTTCGTGCCGTCGCGCAGGCTCATCACCCGCGGCGCCGGCCCCTGGATGAGCGGCTCGGGCAGCGGGAAGAACGCGTCCGACCCGGTCAGCCGCGTGATCGAGGCGGCGTAGTCGTTGTTGAACTTCTGCGCGATGTCGCGCGACAGCTCGAGGTGCTGCTTCTGGTCCTCGCCCACCGGGACATGCGTCGCGCGGTAGACGAGGATGTCGGCCGCCATCAGCGTGGGGTAGGCGTAGAGGCCGACCGACGCGTTCTCACGGTCCTTCCCGGCCTTCTCCTTGAACTGGGTCATCCGGTTGAGCCAGCCGATCCGGGCGATGCAATTGAAGATCCAGGCGAGCTCCGCGTGCTCGGCGACCTGGCTCTGGTTGAACACGATGTGCTTCTTCGGGTCGATGCCGCAGGCGATGAAGGCCGCGGTGACCTCGCGGATGTTCGCCGTGAGCTCGGCGGGGTCCTGCGCCACGGTGATCGCGTGCATGTCGACGACGCAGTAGATGCACTCGTAGCTGTCCTGCAGGTCGACGAAGCGGCGGATGGCGCCGAGATAGTTGCCGAGGTGCAGGTTCCCGGTGGGCTGGACGCCCGAAAAGACGCGCTGGTGGAAGGCGGTCATCGCTGAACTCCGAATGGGACCCGTGCCGGATCCGCGCGAAAGGCCGCGGTTTATGGCAACAGCCGCGCCCGGGCGCAAGCCGTCAACGCAGCCGTTGCAGGTCGCCCCGGTCGACCGCACCCGTGAGGAGCGCCGCGAGGCCGAAGACGGCGACCCCGGCCGTGCACAGTCCCGCAAGGACGGCGGCCCGCAGCAGCGTCGGACCCGCGGGGTCGAGCGCGGGAGCCGCGACGTCGGCCAGCGCCCACACGGCCACGGCCATGACGAGCGCGGCGCCCACGATGCGCGCCACGCGCGGCACGAGCCGCCCCCATCCGCCGTGCAGGCCGCGCTGCGCCGCGGCCAGCGCCAGCAGCGCCGCGCCCGCCCACGACCCGACGGTCACAGCCCACGCCACCCCCACCGCGCCGAAACGCGGCTCGAGGAGGACGGCGACGGCCGCCGTCGCAACCACGCCGGCGAACGCCGCCGCCAGCGGTCGGCGGACGTCCTCGCGGGCGAAGAACGCCTGCGACTGGATGCGGGACACGGCCGCCGCGGGCAGGCCGAAGGCCAGCGCCGCCAGACACCCCGCCGTCACGATCGTGTCCTGGCGACCGAACGCGGCTCGCTCGAACAGCACGGACACGATCGGCTCCGCCAGCACAGCGAGCGCCAGCGCCGCGGGAACGGCGAGCAGAAGCGCCCATTCCATCGCGCGGCCCTGCGTCTCGGCCGCCGCCGCGGTGTCGCCCGCGCGCAGCAGTCGCGCCAGTTCCGGCAGGAACACCGTCCCGGCCGCCGCCGCGACGAAGCCCAGGGGGAGCGAGAACAGCCTGTCGGCGTAGTAGAGACGAGCCACGGCGGAGGGCTCGTGCGAGGCGACCTGCGTCGCGACGACGATGGCGATCTGCGCCGCGGCAGCCACCGCCATGCCCGGCAGACCCAGCGCCGCAACACGCCGCAGCGCCGGCGACAGGCGCGGCCGCGCCGCCCGCGGCGCCGCCGGACCGCGCAGCAGCGGCGGGACGAGGATGGCGAGCTGCGCAACGCCGGCGAGCGTCACCGCGGCGGCCAGCACCGTTCCCATCGTTGCCGGCGGCAGCCCGGAGACCGCCAGCACCGCCAGCACCGCCACGAGGACGAGGTTCACCGCCAGCGGCGCGAGCGCAGCGGCCAGAACCCGGCCCGCCGCGTTCAGGATTGCGCCCGCAAGCCCCGCCAGCACGGCCGCCCCCATCATCGGCAGCATGAGGCGCGTGTAGAGGCTCGCCAGCGTGAGCCGCTCCGGGTCCTCTGCGAACCCGCCGGCCAGCGCAAGCACCAACCATGGCGCGAACACCTGCCCGACCGCGATCAGGACCAGCAGCGCCAGCGCCGCCGTCGCGAGGATTTCGCCCGCCGCCCGGCGCTGCGCCTCCTCGCCCTCCTCGTCGCCGAGGCGCGACAGAACCGGAACGACACCGGCGTTCAAGGCGCCCTCGCCGAGGATCCTGCGCACGAGCGAGGGAATGCGGAACGCCACCACGAACGCGTCCGCCGCCGGCCCGGCGCCGAGCAGCGCGGCCAGCATCACGTCGCGCAGGAAGCCGAGCACCCGCGACACCCCGGCCGCGGCGCTGACGACGGCCGTCTTGCGCCCGAGCGCGCGCGTCTCCACCGGCGACTACAGCACGAAGCGGCTGAGATCGGCGTTGCGCGCCAGGTCGCCCACCGCCTTCTCCACATAGGCGGCGTCGATCGTGATCGTCTCCCCGGCCCTGTCCGCCGCGGTGAAGGAGATGTCGTCGAGGATCCGCTCCATCACGGTCTGCAGCCGGCGCGCGCCGATGTTCTCGACCGAGCCGTTCACCTGCACCGCGATCCGAGCGATCGCGCCGACGGCATCGTCGGCGAAGACCAGGGTGACGCCCTCCGTGCCCATCAGCGCGACATACTGCTTCACCAGGCTTGCCTCCGTATCCGTGAGGATGCGGCGGAAGTCATCCTCGTCGAGCGACGACAGCTCGACCCGGATCGGCAGGCGTCCCTGCAACTCCGGAAGCAGGTCCGACGGCTTCGACACGTGGAACGCGCCCGAAGCGATGAACAGGATGTGATCGGTCTTCACCGGCCCGTGCTTGGTCGACACGGTGGTGCCCTCGATCAGCGGCAGCAGGTCGCGCTGGACGCCCTCGCGCGACACATCCGCCCCGCCGCGGCCCTCGCGGGCGCAGATCTTGTCGATCTCGTCGAGGAAGACGATGCCGTTGTCCTCGACCTGCCGGATGGCTTCCGCGACGATCTGGTCCTGGTCGAGCAGCTTGTCGCTCTCCTCGGCCACGAGCGGCTCGTGCGCCTCTTTCACCGTCGTCCGGCGCGTCTTGGTGCGTCCGCCCAGCGCCTTGCCGAAAATGTCGCCGATCGAGATTGCGCCCACAGACGCGCCCGGCATGTTCGGCAGCTCGAACATGGGCATTCCGCCGGAGGCCTGCTGGAACTCGATCTCGACCTCCTTGTCGTCGAGTTCGCCGGCGCGCAGCTTGCGGCGGAACGCATCGCGCGTCGCCGCGCTCGAGCCCGGGCCCACCAGCGCGTCGAGGACGCGCTCCTCCGCGGATTTCTGCGCGCGCGCCTGCACGTCCTTGCGCCGGGCCTCCTTCACCAGCCCGATGCCGACCTCGACGAGGTCGCGCACGATCTGCTCGACATCGCGTCCCACATAGCCGACCTCGGTGAACTTGGTCGCCTCGATCTTCAGGAACGGAGCGCCGGCGAGCCGCGCCAGCCGGCGTGAAATCTCGGTCTTTCCGCAGCCTGTGGGGCCGATCATCAGGATGTTCTTCGGCAGCACCTCCTCGCGCATCGTTCCCGTGAGCTGCTGGCGCCGCCAGCGGTTGCGCAGGGCGATGGCGACCGCCCGCTTGGCGTCGCGCTGGCCGACGATGTGGCGGTCGAGCTCGGAGACGATCTCGCGCGGGGAAAAGGTGGTCATTGCAGTGTCCCGAAGCGTCCGCCGTCGCGGACCATGAAGAGAATTCGACCCTCGTCCGTGTTCCGTTCGCCCTGCGCGACGAAGCCCGCCTTGCGGTAGGCGGCGACGGCGCGGACGTTGGCCGGGTCGGGGTCGATCACGAAACGGGGCGCGCCCTGCCCGAACCGGCAGGTCATGAACGCCGCGAGCATCGCCGATCCGTGTCCTCGGCCCAGCATGTCCGGCGGGCCGATGAACGGATCGATGCCGCGCGTTCCCGGCGGCTGCTCCGGAAACGGCCGGTACCCCGGCTCGCCGAACAGGTCCCACGTCTGCAGGTAGGCAAAGGCGGTTCCCTGCGTCGTCACCAGGAAGGATTCGACCCAGTCCAAGTCGAGCCCTTCGCGAATCAGCACGATTTCCTCGTCCGGATCGCCCCACCACTCCCGGACATGAGGCTCGCGCAGCCAGCCATGCAGCAGCGGCAGGTCGTCGGGCGTCGCCGGGACATAGCCGTAGCCGCCCACCTCGAACGGAGCCGTCATGCGCTGTCCAGGCTCTCGATCACGACATTGGCATTCGTGTAGACGCAGATGTCGGCCGCGATGCCGAGGCTGCGCCGGACGATGGCCTCGGCGTCCAGCTCGGTGTTCTCGATCAGCGCCCGCGCGGCGGCGAGCGCATAGTTTCCGCCCGAGCCGATCGCCATGACCCCGTGCTGGGGTTCCAGCACGTCGCCCGTTCCCGACAGGACGAGGCTGACCTGCCTGTCGGCCACCAGCAGCATCGCCTCGAGACGCCGCAGGTAGCGGTCGGTCCGCCAGTCCTTTGCGAGCTCGACGCAGGCGCGCATCAGCTGGCCGGGATATTGTTCGAGCTTGGTCTCGAGCCGCTCGAACAGCGTGAACGCATCGGCCGTCGCTCCGGCGAAGCCGACGATCACGTCGCCCTTCCCGAGCCGGCGGACCTTTCGGGCGTTGGCCTTCATCACGGTCTGGCCGAGGCTCACCTGGCCGTCGCCGCCCACGACGACGTGACCCTTGTGACGGACCATGCAGATGGTGGTGGCGCGCCAGCGCCTGTCGTCCGTCTCGGTCATCACATGCGGTCCCTGCCATCGGCGTTGCGCCAGATGTAGGCGACGAAACGCCCGATACCAACTCCCGTCCGCCACGTGCCTGTTTCGTGGGCACGATGCTGCATTCCAGCCGCTACCGATTCGGCGATGGCCTGCTCCTCTTCCATGTGCACACTGAAGCGGCAACCGCAGTGGAATTCAGGCACGCGAGTTGCTAGAAGCCGACCCGGGCAGCCGCCCGGCCTGGGCAAGGAGAAACCGATGCGTGTCGCGAGCCTTTCGCGCAAGACCGCCGAGACGGACATCGCCGTCAGCATCGGGCTGGATGGCACCGGGGCGTCGACGATCCGCACCGGCGTCGGCTTCCTGGACCACATGCTCGAGCTGTTCTCGCGCCATGGCCTGTTCGACCTCACCGCGACCTGCGCCGGCGACCTGCATGTCGACCAGCACCACAGCGTGGAGGATGTCGGCATCGCGCTCGGCCAGGCTTTCGCCACCGCGCTCGGCGACAAAAAGGGCATCCGCCGCTACGCCTGCGTCCACATGCCGATGGACGAGACGCTCACCCGCGTCAGCATCGACATTTCGGGCCGCCCCTTTCTCGTCTTCAGGACCACCTTCACCCGCGAGACGATCGGCTCGTTCGACACCGAACTGGTCCGCGAGTGGTTCCAGGCCTTCGCGATGAATGCCGGCATCACCCTGCATGTCGAGACGCTCTACGGCGAGAACAGCCACCACATCGCCGAGAGCTGCTTCAAGGGGCTGGCCCGCGCGTTGAGGGAGGCCGTTTCGGTCGATCCGCGCGACGCCGACCGCATCCCGTCCACGAAGGGCTCGCTCTGAGGGCGTCATGACCAGCTATCTCGTCCATGTCCCCGCGACGGCCGAGCCGGGCGCCACGGCCGGGCTCGACCGCGCCGTCTTCGTCAAGGACCGGTTCCACTGGCTCGCCTTCCTGTTCCCGTTCCTCTGGCTGATCTACCAGCGCGCGTGGCTTGGCCTGCTCGGCTATGTCGTCGCCGTCGTGGCGCTGGTCGGGCTGGAGACGCTCGCCGGGCTGCCCGACCAGACCCAGGGGCTGAGCCTGTTCCTGCTGAACGTCGCGTTGGGCGTCTTCGCCGGCGACATCCGGAGCTGGACGCTGTCGCGTCGCGGCCTTCGC
>JAIYAB010000250.1 GCA_027489275.1 Hyphomicrobiales bacterium | reverse complement strand
GCGCTGACCGCCAACTACACCGGCTATCTCGCGCCCAAGTTCGCCCTCGTCTCCAACATCGGCCTGATGGTCGCCATCCTGATGTGGCGCCCGAACGGGCTATGGCCGGTGGCGAAGCGATGAGGCTCCTCGACGCGCTGCTCTCCGGCGACAGGCCGCGCAGCCCGCTGCTGTCCGTGATTCTCGTGGCCATCCTCGTGGGGCTCGCCTTCGCGCCGTTCCTGTTCGGCGGCGCGCAGCCGATCAACACCGCCGCCAAGGTCTGCGTCTTCATCGTGCTGGTCGCCAGCTACGACCTGTTGATCGGCTATGCGGGTATCGTGTCCTTCGCGCACACGATGTTCTTCGGCATCGGCGGCTACGGCGTGGGGCTGGCCCTCTACTTCTGGGGACCGACGTGGCCGGTCGTCCTCGCGGGCCTGCTGCTGGCGCTCATCCTGGGCATCGCGCTCGCCCTGGTGATCGGCCTGTTCTCCCTGCGCGTGCGGGCGATCTTCTACGCCATGATCACGCTGGCCGTGGCGTCCGCCTTCGCCGTGCTCGCCTCGCAACTCTCCGCGTTCACCGGCGGGGAGGACGGCCGGACGTTCCGCATCCCGGAGCTGTTGCGGCCGGGCACGAAGATCCTCGAGGCTCCGCTCTTCGGCGTCGACGTCACGGGCCGCATCGTCGCCTACTATCTCGTCTTCCTGTCGGCGCTGATCCTGTTCCTGGGCGCACTGCGGGTGGTGAACTCCCCCTTCGGCCGCGTGCTGCAGGCGATCCGCGAGAACGACTTCCGCGCCGAGGCGCTGGGCTATCGCACGGTCTACTATCGCACCACCGCCAACTGTCTCGCCGCCGCGATGGCCGTCGCCGCCGGCGCCCTCAATGCGCTGTGGCTGCGCTATACGGGGCCGGACACCACGCTGTCCTTCGCGATCATGGTCGACATCCTGCTCATGGTGGTGATCGGCGGCATGGGCACCCTGTACGGTGCCGTCATCGGCGCCACGCTCTTCGTCGTCGCGCAGAACTACCTGCAGAAGCTGATGGCCGTCGGCGCGAAGGCGACGGAGGCGATCCCGATCCTGCCCCGCCTGCTCGATCCCGACCGCTGGCTCCTGTGGCTCGGCGTGCTGTTCGTGCTCAGCGTCTATTTCTTCCCCACCGGCATCGTCGGCCGCCTGCGGGGCCGCCGCGGCGACAGGCGATAGCGCCTTCGCGGGCCGCAGCCCGCCGCCCCATCCTTGCGACACCGTGCCCGACCGTCACGTCGCGTCCGCCGCCGCACGCGCGACTTGAAGACCCTCGACGTCTCGTTCAAGGTGTGAAAACTTTTTAGCAGAGCAAAAATTGATGCAGGTCGCGAAGCAGACGCCTGGCCCCACCGTCGGACCGATGATCCGCCACGCGCGGCAGCGCGCGGGGCTGACGCTGCAGGAACTCGGGTTTCGCTGCGCGCTGTCGGTCGGGTTCCTCTCCCTCGTCGAGCGCGGCCTCGCCTCGCCGTCCCTCGGCTCGATCGCGACCATCGCCGAGGCGCTCGACCTGCCGATTTCCGCCTTCCTCGACGTGGAGGTCTCCAACGGCGCCGTGACGCGGGAGGGCGAGCGCTCGCGCATTGCGATCGCCGGCTCGCCGCTGGCCTACGAGCGCCTGTCCACGGTCTTCCCGGGCCAGACATTCGATGCCGTCCGCATCGAGGTGCCGCCGGGCTACGCCTCGGAGACGGTGAGCCATGCGGGCGAGGAGTGGATCTACGTGCTCGCCGGCCAACTCACCCACACGATCAACCAGACGACCTACGTTCTCAAGCCGGGCGACACCTGCCACTTCAGGGGCGAGACGTCGCATTCCTATGCCAACCGGGGCGAGGAGACGGTCGTCGTGCTGTGGGTGGGCACCGTGCCCGTCTTCCGCATGAACCGCGAAAAGGCGTTCTGGCCATGACCCGCCCCCTGGCCGACAGCATCGCCGCGGTGGCGCGCGCGTGGCGCGAGGCCGACCAGCCGCGCGCCACGTTCGAGGCCGCGGGCGTCGCCTTCGCGGAGCAGATCGGGTTCGGCCTCTACACGGTCACCCACATCCTGCCCGGCGGGCGCGAGGTCGAGCGGCTGCATTCCACCAACCCCGCCGCCTACGCCGTGGGTGGGCGCAAGCCCGTCATCCCGAACGCGTTCCGCGAGCAGATGTTCGGCACCGGCACGCCCTTCCTCGGCCGCACGCCGGCCGATTTCAGTCCCTACTTTCCCGATCACGCCTTTATCGTCAGCCTGGGCCTGGGTTGCGTCATGAACCTGCCGCTGTTCTTCGGTGGCGCGGCGCTGGGCTCGATCAACCTTCTCGACCGGGAAGGCGTCTACGACACGCACCACGTCGCCCCGGCGCTCGCCATCGCGCAGATGGTCGTGCCGGCCCTGATCGCCCGCAACCTCGCCGTCGCGGGCCAAACGTCTCTGGAGGGAGAAAGCCAATGACAAGACTGGGAAGCCTGTTCGGCGCCGCAGCCCTGATGCTCGGAGCCGCCATCACGCCGCTCATGGCCAAGACGCCCCCGGGCGTCCTGGTGGTCGCCAAGAACATCGACGACATCGTCAGCCTCGACCCTGGCCAGGCCTACGAGTTCACGGGCGGCGAGGTCGTCTCGCAGATCTACGAGCGCCTCGTCGAATACAACCCGGCGAAGATCGACGAGCTGAAGCCCGGCCTCGCCTCGGGGTGGAAGATCTCCGACGACGGCAAGAGCATCGTCTTCACCCTGCGCGACGGCGCGAAGTTCGCGTCGGGCAACCCGGTGCGGCCCGAGGACGTCGTGTTCTCCTTCCGCCGCGTCATCGTCCTCAACAAGCCGCCGTCCTTCATCCTGAAGCAGTTCGGCTGGACGCCCGAGAACGTCGAGCAGATGGTCCGCAAGACCGGCGCCAACGAGGTGACCATCACGGTCGCCGGCAACTTCGCGCCGTCCTTCGTGCTGAACGCGCTCGGCGCGCGGGTCGGCTCCGTCGTGGACGCCGAGACGGCCATGAAGAACGCCAAGGACGGCGATCTCGGCAATGCCTGGCTGTCGCGCAACTCCGCCGGCTCCAACTCCTACCGGCTCCAGACCTGGCGGCCGAACGAGACCGTCGTGCTCGTCGCCAACCCGAACGCGCAGCACAAGGCGAAGACGCCGCAGGTCGTGTTCGCGCATGTCTCCGAGGCCGCCACGCAGCGCCTGATGATCGAGGCCGGCGACGCCGACATCGTCCGTAACCTCGGCCCCGACCAGATCGCCGCCGTCACCGGCAAGCCGGGCATCGTCGTCGAAACCTACCCCCAGGCCGCCGTTCACTTCATCTCGCTCAACGTCAAGCACGAGAAGCTGAACAAGCCGGCGCTGTGGGAAGCCATGCGCTACATGATCGACTACGACGGCATGGCCAACACCCTGTTCAAGGGGCAGATGAAGGTCCACCAGACCTTCTGGCCCGTCGGGTTCCCCGGCGCGGTGGAGGACCGTCCCTTCAAGCTCGACATCGAGAAGGCCAAGGGCATCCTCGAGAAGGCGGGCATCAAGGACCTGTCGATCGCCATCGACATGATCTCCTCGTCGCCGTTCACCGAGATCGGCCAGTCGATCCAGGCGACATTCGGACAGGCCGGCGTCAAGGTCACGCTGGTCCCGGGCGCGACCACCCAGGTCATCACCCGCTACCGCGCCCGCCAGCAGGAAGGCGCGATCCTGTACTGGGGTCCCGACTTCATGGACCCGCACTCGAACGCCAAGGCCTTCGCCTACAACACCGACAACTCCGACGCGTCCTACCAGAGCACCACCACGTGGCGTAACTCGTGGATGCCGCCGGCGGCCGTGTCGGCCAAGACCATGGCGGCGCTCGTCGAGCGCGATCCCGCCAAGCGGCTCGACATGTACCGTGAGCTTCAGCGCGAGATCCTGCACAACTCGCCCTGGGCGATGACCTTCCAGGCCCAGGCGCAGGTGGCCCTGCGCGACAACGTCAAGGGCTTCGTCCACGGCGCCACGAACGACCTCATCGTCTATCGCGACGTCGAGAAGAAGTAACCGGCATGAGCAGCCTCGCCCGCGTCCTTCCGGTCCTGCTGAGCACCGCCTTCGGGCTGGTCAGCACGCTGGCGGGGCTGCTCCTCGTCACCTTCGTGATCGGCCGGGTCATGCCCATCGACCCGGTCGTCGCGGTGGTCGGCGACAAGGCCTCGGCCCAAACCTACGCGGCCGCGCGCGAGCAACTCGGGCTCGACCAGCCGCTCTACGTCCAGTTCGGCCGCTACATCGCCGGTGTTGCCCGGGGCGATCTCGGCACGTCGACGGTGTCCAACCGTCCCGTGGCCGAGGACATCGCCCGCGTCTTCCCGGCGACGATCGAACTCGCAACGCTCGGCATCCTCATCGGCGTCGCCTTCGGCGTCCCGCTCGGCGTGTACGCCGCCCATCGGCTGAACCAGTGGCCGGACCACCTGATCCGGTTCCTCGCGCTCTTCGGCTTCTCGACGCCGGTGTTCTGGCTGGGGCTCCTCGGCCTCCTCGTCTTCTACTCCTGGCTCGGCTGGATCGGCGGCCCCGGCCGCATCGGCATCGCCTATCGTTTCACCGTCCCGCCCCGGACCGGCTTCATGCTGGTCGATACGCTGCTCGCCGGCAGGCCGGACGCGTTCCGCAACGCTCTGTCCCACATCGTCCTGCCCGCCACGCTCATCGGCTACTACGCCATGGCCTACATCGCGCGCATGACGCGCGGCTTCATGATCGAGGAGCTGAGCAAGGAGTACGTCACGACCGCCCGCATCAAGGGGGCGAGCGAGGCGCGGGTGATGTGGCTGCACGCCTTCCCCAACATCCTCGTTCCCCTCATTACCGTGATCGCGCTCTCCTACGGCCTCCTGCTGGAGGGAACCGTGCTCATCGAGACGGTGTTTTCCTGGCCGGGCCTGGGGCTCTACATCACCAACGGCCTGTTCACCGCCGACATGCCGGCCGTCCTCGGCGGCACGCTCGTCGTCGGGCTGATCTTCGTCATCCTCAACAAGGCGAGCGAGATCAGCTACGCCTTCCTCGACCCGCGGACGACGCGCTGATGTCCGCCCCGGCCTCCCCCGCCGTCGCACCGGCAGCCCTGTCGCCCGCGCCCGCCTCGCGGCGGGAGGCGCGCATTGCGCTTGCCCGCCAGCGGCTGCGCCGCATCGTGGCAAATCCGTCCAGCCTGATCGGCCTCGTCATCGTCGTGACCTTCGTCCTCGTCGCGATCTTCGCCCCGCTTCTCGCGACGCACGAGCCCAACGCGCAGGACTTCGCCGTCCGCCTCAGTCCGCCGTCCGCCGCCCACTGGCTCGGCACCGACCAGTTCGGCCGCGACGTCTACAGCCGGCTCGTTTACGGCGCCCGGCCCACGCTCCTGATCGTCCTCATGGTGGTCCTGCTCTCGGCCCCGTTCGGCTTCGTGCTGGGCCTCGTCGCCGGCTATGCCGGCGGCCTGCTCGAAGCCGTGCTGATGCGCATCACCGACATCGTCATGGCCTTCCCCCGGCTCGTCCTGGCGCTCGCGCTGGTGGCCGTGCTCAAGCCGGGGCTCATCAACGCCGTCATCGCCATCGCCGTCACGGCGTGGCCGCCCTATGCGCGGCTCGCGCGTGCCGAGGCGCTGGCGCTGCGCCATGCCGACTTCGTCGAGGCCGCACGCGGCCTCGGCATGGGCGCGCGCGGGATCGTCTTCGGCCAGATCATGCCGCTGTGCATGAGTTCGGTCTCGATCCGCGCCACCCTCGACATGGCCGGCATCATCCTGACCGCCGCGGGGCTCGGCTTCCTCGGCCTCGGCGCGCAGCCGCCGCTGGCGGAGTGGGGGGCCATGATCGCGCAGGGCCGCGACCAGGTGTTCGACGCCTGGTGGGTCGCCGCCGCGCCGGGCATCGCCATCGTCGTCGTCAGCCTCGGCTTCAACCTACTGGGCGACGGGCTGCGGGACGTGCTGGATCCCAAGCACCATGGCTGACGTGCCGCTTCTCGACGTGGAGGGCATGGAAGTCGTCTTCCCGACGCCGCAAGGGAACGTCCACGCCGTGCGCGACGTGTCGCTGCGCATGGGCCGCGAGAAGATCGGGATCGTCGGCGAATCCGGATCGGGCAAGTCGACCGTGGCGCGTGCGCTGATGGGGCTCGTCCGCCGGCCGGGTCGCGTCACCGCCCGTCGCATGAGGCTCGGCGACCTCGATCTCGCCGGATTGGACGAAAAGGGCTTCCGCGACATCCGCGGCCGGCGCATGGCCATGATCCTGCAGGATCCCAAGTTCTCGTTGAACCCGGTGATCCCGGTCGGCCGGCAGATCGAGGAAATCCTGCTCCTGCACGCGCGCATGTCCGCGGCGGAGCGGCGCCAGCGCGCCCTGGCGATGCTGGCCGACGTCGGCATCGACGATCCCGAGCGCGTCTACCGCGCCTATCCGCACGAGCTGTCCGGCGGCATGGGCCAGCGCGCGATGATCGCCGCGATGCTGGTCGGCAGTCCCGACCTGCTGATCGCCGACGAACCGACGAGCGCGCTCGACGTCGTCATCCGCGACCAGGTCCTCGCCCTGATGGAGCGCCTCGCCGTCGAGCGCGGCTTCGGTCTCGTCATCATCAGCCACGATCTCAACATGGTGTCCCGCTTCTGCGACAGGATCGTGGTCATGTATCGCGGCCGCGTCGTCGAGACGCTGTCGGCCGGCGCGCTCGGTCGCGCCGAGCATCCCTACACAAGGGGTCTGATCGCCTGCCTGCCCGGCATCGAGACGCGCGGCGGCGACCTGCCGGTGCTATCCCGCGTTCCCGCCTGGGATTCCGCCGGTGGTTGAGCCGGCCATCCGGGTCGAGGGCGTCGACGTCTGGTACGCCGGGCGCGACGGGCGCTTCCAGGCGGTGACGGCCGCCAGCTTCTCCGTCGCGTCCGGCAGCGTCTTCGGTCTCGTCGGCGGCTCCGGGTCCGGCAAGTCGACGCTGCTGCGGACCATGGCCGGCCTCTGGCGCGGCTTCGACGGTCTGATCGACGTCGGCGGGCACCGTCTGGAGCCGGGCCGGCGGCCGCCGATGGCCTTCCACGCCGCAGCGCAGATGGTCTTCCAGGATCCCTTCGCCTCCCTCAACCCACGCCACACCGTCGACCGCGCGCTCGGCGATGCCATGACGCTCCACGGCTTCGCCGATCTCGACGCCCGCGTTCCGCGGCTGCTCGACCAGGTCGGCCTCGGCGGCGGCTTCCGCTTCCGCTATCCTCACGAACTGTCCGGGGGACAGCGCCAGCGCGTCGCCATCGCCAGGGCGCTGGCGGTCGAGCCGAAGATCCTGCTGCTCGACGAGCCCACCTCGGCCCTCGACGCGTCCGTCCAGGCCGAGATCCTGAACCTCCTGGCGGCCATCCGGCGCGACCGCGGCCTGACGATGGTCCTCGTCACCCACGACCTCGGCGTCGTCGCCCACATGAGCGACCGCATCGCCGTCATGAGCAAGGGGCGCATCGTCCGGGACTTCGCGGTCGACGACTGGCAGGCCGCGGCCGGCAGCCACCAGAGCGACCTCGCCGCTCTCATTTCGGGCTCCTCGGCAGCGCCTGCGTAGCGGCCCCGGGCGGCAGCGCCCCGCCTGCCGCAGGGGAGCATTGCCCGGCGACGATGGCTGTCGACGCGGTGCGTTTCGTTGCCCCATAGTGCCCCATCAGGGGTTGAGCGAAGGATCGGTTCGATGGCAGGCGGCAAGCTGGGCGTGGGAGTTCTCGGGGCCCACACATGGGCGGAAAAGGCGCATCTGCCGGGCTACGCCGCCGATCCGCGGGTCGACCTCGTCGCCATCTGCGACGTGGTGCCGGAGCGCGCCGCCGCCATGGCGCAGATGTTCAAGGCGCGCCGCGTCTACACGCGTCCGGAAGACCTCCTTGCCGATCCCGAGATCGAGATGGTCGACGTCTGCACACCGACCGACACGCATTTCAAACTCGGCATGGATGCGATCGCGCGCAACAAGCACGTCCTGTGCGAGAAGCCGATCGCGCGGGATGCGCGCGAGGCGTTCCTGCTCGCCCGCGCCGCCGATAAGGCGCGGGTGAAGTCGAAGGTCGGCTTCACGTTCCGCTACTCGCCGGCCCTGCGCCAGATCCGCGCCTGGATCGAGGACGGCACGCTGGGCGAGATCTTCCACATCCATGGCCTCGAGCAGAACAGCCAGTTCCTCGACCCGCATTTTCCCCTGCGGCAGGTCCCGGCGGGCATCGACTTCCAGCCCAAGCACCCGATCCCCCAGTCCATCGTCGGCTACGGCTCCCACCTCGTCGACCTCGTCCGCTGGATGGGCGGCGAGTACAAGTCGGTCGTGTCGACGATGAGCAACTACGTCCCCGAGCGCATCGTGCGCGGCTACGAGGGCATGCAGCGCATCAACGTGGACGACGGCACCGTGGCGCTCGTCGAGTTCCAGTCCGGCGCACAGGGAATGCTGCAGACCTCCATCGTCGCGGTCGGCAACTATCCGGGCATCGAGATCCGCGTCTATGGCTCCAAGGCCGCCGCCGTCGGCCGCCTCGTCACCGAGCGCGGCGCGGCCGAGACGTTGCACTTCGCCACCGCCGACAAGGTGGAGTTCGAGCCAGTCGAGCTGCCGGCGAGCCACTATCCGCCGGGCACGAGCGTCATGACCGAATGGCGCGAGCTCTACTACCGCAACCTCGTACGCCTGTGGGTCGGCGAGATCCTGGAAGGCCGCCCCTCCGAAGGCGACTTCCTCGACGGCGCGCGCAGCCAGGAGATCGTCGACGCCTGCGTGCTCTCCCATGTCGAGCGCCGCTGGGTCGATTTCCCGCTCTATCACGATGTCTGAGCCGACCCTCGACCGGCTGGTCGACCGCTACGTCGCCCATCACGCGCGGTTCAATCCGGTCGATGCCTCGTTCATCGGCTGGCCCGGCCACGACCATCGCCTGCCGCCGGCCGGCCCCGATGCGGCCGCGGAGGAGCGCGACGGCATCGCCGCGCTGCTGCGCGATCTCGACGTGCTCCCGCCCGGCGCCGACGCCGCCGCGCGGATCGAAGCGCGAATGCTTCGCGCGGCCCTTGTCCACACGCGTGCCGCGCTCGACCACTGGCCACGCGCCCGCCAGCCGAGCTGGTACACCGGCGAGTTGGCGTTCGGGCTCGTCTCGCTGCTCCTGCCAGGCGCGCGCGACATCCCGCCCGACGCAGTGGTCCGCCGGCTGGAGGCCGCTCCCGCCTTCCTCGCGGCCGGGACGGCGATGCTCGCGCGTCAGCCGACGCCGGTCGACTGGTGCGAGCGCGCGCGGCGCGAGGCCGCGGCCATCGCCCGGCTCGTCGGCGACCTGCCGCTGCACCCCTCGTGGTCCCCGGCCTGGGCCGCGCCGGCCGAGCGCGCCGCGCAGGCGGTGGCGGATTTCGCGCGTGCTCGCGACGCCTTGCCCCCCGGCGATCCGGCATGCGGGCGCGACTATCTCGCCCTGCTCATGCGCGACGTGCACGGGCTGCCGTGGTCGCCCGAGGAGGCCGCCGCGATGGCGGCCGACGCCTTCGCCGAACTCGGAGCCCTGTGCGACGCGCACCCGGCGCGCGACGCTCCTGCGGATTCCATGGTCGAGCCCGACGCGCTTCCCGCCGCCTACCGCCGCTGGCACGATCGCGCGCTCGCCGAGGCCGCCGCCCTCGTGACGCCGGCACGCGACTACGGGCTCTCGTTCCAGCCGCTGCCCGACTGGGCGAGAGGCATCGCCGGCGATCTTTACTTCCTGTCCTATCGCTGTCCGTCGCCCGAGGCGCCAGGCGCCGGCAGCCTCTACTGGACGGCGCCGGCGCCGCAACCGGGGACCGCCATCAAGCAGACGCACGCCCTCCATCACGGCTCCATCGGGCACCACACCCAGAACGCGCGGGCGCGGCAAGCCGCGTCGCGGCTCGCCCGGTTCGCCGGCAACGACTGCGCGAGCGGCGTTGCGCTGCTGTCGGCCGGCACGATGATCGAGGGCTGGTCCTGCTACGCCACCGAACTCGCCGCCGAGATCGACGGCTTCTACTCGCCGCAGGACGATCTCGCCTCGCTCCAGGCCATCCGCCGCAACGCCGGAAGCGTGCTGGCCGACATCGGCCTGCACGCGGGCGGCTGGGGGCTGGAGCGCATGCGCGCGTTCTACCGCGACGAAGCCGGCTTTCCGTCGGCCCGCATCTGGGGCGAGACCACCCGCAATTCCATCCTGCCGGCCACACGGCTGATGTACTGGCTCGGAACGCACCAGATCCGGGAGCTTCGGCGCGAGATCGGCGGGGAGCCGCGCGCCTTCCACGATGCGCTGCTCTCCTTCGGCCACGTGCCCGTATCCTGGGCGGCCGACGAGCTGCGCCGCGCCCGCACGCCCGCGGCCTGAGCGGTCAGCCCGAGGCGACCTCGGCCGCGAAATGGCAGGCGGACCAGTGCCCGCCCGCGACCGCCACGCGCGGCGGCGGCGTGTCGAGGCACACGGGCTGCGCGCGTGGGCAGCGCGCGGCGAAACGGCATCCCGCCGGGGCCGCCGTCAGCGACGCGGCTTCGCCCTTCAGCCTCACCCGCTCGCGCCGCATCCCCGGCCGGTGCTCCGGCACCGCGCCGACGAGCAGCCGCGTGTAGGGATGCGCCGCGCGCGAGACCAGCGTCTCCGTCGGCCCCTCCTCGACGATGGCCCCGAGATACATGACCGCGATCCGCGTCGACATCGCGCGCGCCACCGCGAGGTCGTGCGTGATGTAGAGCGAGGCGAGCCCGAGTTCGCCGCTCAAGGACAGCATCAGGTTCATGATCCCGGCCCGCACCGAGACGTCGAGCATGCTCACCGGCTCGTCGGCGACCACGAGCCTCGGGCGCAGCACCAGCGCGCGGGCGATGGCGACGCGTTGCAACTGCCCGCCCGACAGGTCGGCGGGATAGGCGTCGGCGAAGCGGCTCACGGGCCGCAGGTCGACCTTCTCGAGCATGGCATGCGCCGCGTCGCGCTGTTCGCCGGCGGAGCCGATGCCATGGATCACCAGCGGTTCCATCACGGAGCGGGCGATGGTGTAGCGCGGATCCAGCGCCTCGTACGGGTTCTGGAAGATCATCTGCACGTGGCGGCGATAGTCGGTCAGCGCCTGCCCGGCGAGCCCGGCGATTTCCCGGCCTTCGAAGCGGATGGAGCCGGCCGTCGGGCGCTCCTGCACGGTGACGAGCTTGCCCGTCGTGGTCTTGCCGGACCCGGATTCGCCGACGATGGCGACGATCTCGCCCGCGCCGAGGTCGAGGGTCACGTCGTCCACGGCCCGCAGCGCCGGAGCCGGCCGTCCCAGCAGCGCGTCGAGCGCGCCGCGGCGCAGCGCGTAGTGCTTCGTCAGGCCGCTGAGCTGGAGAAGCGCCGTCATGATGCGCGCTCCGGCCCGGGGAAATGGCACAGCGCGTCGTGCGCCGGCCCGAGCGCCACGCGCGGCGGCGGCGTCGAGCGGCATACGTCCTGCGCCCGCGTGCACCGCGGCGAGAAGCGGCAGCCGGCCGGCGGGTTCACGAGGGACGCGGTCTCGCCGGGAATCGACACCAGCTCGCGCCGTGGGCCCGTCACGGTCGGCAGCGCGGCCAGCAGCGCCTGCGTGTAGGGGTGGCTCGCGCCCTCGAAGATCACGTCCGTCGGCGCGATCTCGACGATCTCGCCGGCATACATCACCGCCACGCGCTCGCAGGTCTCGGCGACCGCGCCCATGTCGTGCGAGATGAGGATGAGCGACAGCCTCATCCGTCGCCGCAGGTCGTCGATCTCGCCGAGGATCTGGTCCTGCACCAGCACGTCGAGCGCCGTCGTCGGCTCGTCGGCGATGACGAGACCCGGCGAATGCAGCAGGCTCAGGGCGATCATCACGCGCTGGCGCATGCCGCCCGACAGCTCGTGCGGATAGGCCGGCAACCGCGACCGGGGAATGCCGATGAGGTCGAAGACCTCTGCGATCCGCCCGTCCACCTGCGCCTGCGTCGCCGCCGGCTTGTGGAGCCGGTAAGCCTCCGCGAGCTGGCGGCCCACCGTCATCACCGGATTGAGGGCGTTCATCGCGCTCTGGAAGATGATCGAAACGCTCGTCCAGCGCATGTCGGCGATCACGTCCCGCCCGTTCGCCTGGACGACCCGTCCGTCGCGCAGCACCGTTCGGCCGTCGATCGACACGTCGCCTGACTCGAGAGTGGCATTGGGCGCCATCACCTGCAGGAGCGCCGCGCCGAGGCTGGACTTGCCGCAGCCGCTCTCGCCGACGATACCGAGGCTGCCGCCACGCGGCAGGCTGAAGGAGACGCCGTCGACGGCACGCAGCATCTTGCCGTCGAGCGCGTAGGCGAGCGTGAGGCCACGCGCCTCGAGCATCGGCGCATCCGTTCCGGTCACCGAGTCGCCCGGTTCCGCGGCGACAGGCTTGCGCGGCGTCGCGCGGGCCGCGAGCCGCCGCAACTGCGGGCTGAGCGCCTGGTTCAGGCCGTCGCCGACGAGGTTGAAGGCCGCCACCAGCACCAGCAGCGACAGGCCCGGGAAGATCGACATCCACGGCGCCAGCCGGAGCTGGCGCTGGCCCTCGAAGATCATGCGGCCCCAGCTTACGACGTTCTGGTCGCCGAGCCCGAGGAAGCTGAGGCCGGCCTCCGTCAGGATCGCAAGGCCCATCAGGATCGTCGCGTCGGTGACGATCGGCGCGATGCCATTGGGGACGATGTGGCGCACCAGCGTGTGCGTGTGGGAGGCTCCGGCCGCGCGGGCCGCCTGCACGTAGACGCGCGACTTCAGGCTGAGCACCTGCGCCCGCATGATGCGCGCCGAGCGCGGCCATGTGGTGAGTGCGATCGCCACCATCGTGTAGCCGATGTGCGAGCCGAACAGCGCGACGATCAGGAGCACGAGGAAGAAGGAGGGGATCAGCAGGAACACGTCGAACGTCCGGCTCAGCACCGCGTCGACAGGGCCGCCGAAATAGCCGGCGATGGATCCCATCACGATCCCCAGCAGGCTCGCGATGGCCGAGGAAACGATGGCGACGGTCAGCGCGAGCCGGGTGCCCCAGACGATCCGCGCGAAGATGTCACGGCCGAAATTGTCCGTGCCCAGCCAGTGCTCCGCGCCGGGCGGCGAATAGGGCACCGCGATCATCGCGTCCGGGTCGGCCAGCGGCAGGTAAGGCGCGAGCACCGCGAGGACGGCGGCAAGCAGGATCACGGCGACGCTTGCCCCGAGCGCCGCGCGCGAGCGGATGGCGGCCAGCAGCAGCGCGCTCACGTCAGCTTCACCCGCGGGTCGAGGGCGGCGTAGACGAGGTCGGTCAACAGGGAGGCGAAGGCCACCGTCACCGACATTGCGATGAAGGCGCCCATGATGATCGGCGTGTCGCGCGCCAGGATCGCATCGTAGATCAACCGTCCGAGGCCGGGCCACGAGAACACCGTCTCGGTCAGCACCGCTCCCGTGAGCACAAGCCCAAGCTGCAGGCCCAGCACCGTAACGACGGGCAGGAGCGCGTTGCGCAGCGCGTAGTGCATGAGGATCGTGCGCTCGGGAAAGCCAATGGCGCGCACCGTCGTGATGTAGCTCTCCGACATCACCTCCGCGACCGCGCTGCGCGAGAGGCGGACATATTGTCCGAAGGACACGGTCGTCAGCGCGAGCACGGGCAGGATCATGTGCTGCGCCACGTCGAGCACGCGCCCCACGCCGTCGCGCGGGCCGTCGACGCTTGCCATGCCCATGGCGGGCAGCACCTGCAGTTCCACCGCGAACAGCAGGACAAGCATCAGGCCGAGCCAGAACACCGGCATGCTGAAGAGGGCGACGGCCAGCGCGCTGACCGAGCTGTCCAGCGCCGAGCCCGGCCGTCGCGCGATCCAAGCGCCGACCAGCGTGCCGAGCACCACGGAAATCACGAGGCTCGTGCCGACGAGGAGGAGGGTGGCCGGCACCCGCGACATGATCTCGGCGAACACTGGCTCGCGCGAGCGGAACGACACGCCGAGGTCGCCCGACCCGACCTGGACGAGATACCGCCAGAGCTGCTCGAGGAAGGGCCGGTCGAGGCCGTAGCGCTCGCGGATGATGGCGAGATAGGCCGGGTCGGCGTTGTCGCCGGCGAGCACGATCGACACGTCCCCGGGGGCGAGGTGCACCAGCAGGAAGTTCAGCACGATCACCACGAGGGTGACCGGCACGAGCTGGAACACCCGCAGCAGGAGGTAGCGTCTCACGCCGGATTCCCGAACATTCGCCCCAGGGCGGAAGCCCGCGGCGGGGCCGCGGGCTTCCCGGACATGATCACCGTCCCGGGGGGACGACGCTGTAGTAGCCGAACCACGTCACGGCCTTGTCGAAGGCCTCCGGCTCGGTGTTGAAGCCGGACCAGCCGGCGCGGATCAGCGTCGTCTTCTGCTCATTGAACAGGTTGATGTAGGGAAGATCGGTGACGATGATCTCCTGGATGCGGTGGTAGATCTTGCGCCGCTCGTCCTTGTTGTTGAGCGTCGCGGCCTTCTGCGCCAGCGCGTCCAGCTCGGGGTTCGTGTAGCTCATGTTGTTGCGCCCGCCGCCCGTCATGAAGTGCTCGCGGAAGGCGTCCGGATCGGGTCCGTAGCGGGTGAAGTAGCAGGAGATGTCGAACTGCTTCTCCGCCTGCCGACGGAACCACGTCGCCTGGTCGAACTGCTCGAGCTTGGCGTTGATGCCGACCTGGCGCAGCTGCTGCACCAGCACCTCCATCATGGCCTTGCAGTCGGGGAAGTTCGGGTTCGTCACCGACACGTCGAAGCGCCAGCCACCGGCGCCGCGCGGCAGCCCCGCCTCGTCCAGCAGCTTCTCGGCCTTGGCCTTGTCGAAGGCCGGGAACTTCGCGTCGCGATTGATCAGGTCGCCCTGGCTCTCGACGCTGGCGTGGATCGCCGGCTTCCAGAAGCCGCTGAAGGCGAGCTTGTTCATCGCCTCGCGGTCGATGGCATGGGCGATCGCCTGGCGCACCTGCTGCTTGTCGAGCGGCGCCTTCTTCAGGTTGATCTGGATGTCGCGGCTGAAGTGCGTCGGCGTGAACACAACCTTCACCTTCGGGTCGCGCTGCAGCGCCGGGATCTCGGCGAGCGGCGGCGCGTACTCGTAGTTCAGGAACTGCAGGCGGCCGCTGTCGAACTCGGCCCGGGCGACGTTGACGTCGGTGACCTGCCGGAACACCAGCCGGTCGACCTTGGGCGCTCCGCGGAAGTAGTCCTTGTTCGCCTCGAGCTCGACGAGGCCGCCCTTCTCCCAGCGGGTAAACTTGAACGGGCCGGAGCCGATGGGCGCGTTGACGAGCGGGCCGGTGTCGAAGCCGTCCTGCCCCTCCCAGAGGTGCTTGGGATAGATCTTCGCCGTCCAGGTGGACACCTGCGCGAGCATCGGCACGAAGCCGACCTCCGGATCGATGAGCTGCAGCACCACTGTGTTGTCGTCGGGGACCGTGATCTCCTTCACGTTCTTCAGGACGACGAGGGCCGGGTACTTCTTGCGGATGATGGTGTCGAAGGTGAACTTGACGTCGTGTCCGGTGACCGGCTTGCCGTCATGCCACTTCGCGGCCTTGTTCAGCTTGAAGGTGACGGTCTTGCCGTCCTCGCTCGTCGTCCAGCTCTCCGCGAGGTCGCCATAGGCGCCCGTGCCCTTGTTGACGCCCCAGTCGATCGCCACGAGGTGGCTGTAGACGTTCGAGGTCGGCGCGAAGCCCAGCGAATCGGACGCGAAGTTCGGGCTGAGCGTCTTGGGCTCGCCCAACTGCGGCACGACCAGCGTGGCCGGCTGCTGCGCCGCCGCCGTGGCGAGGCCGAGCATCAGCCCCGCGAAGGCCAGGGACAGTGTCTTCGTCAGCGTTGTCATAGGCTCTCTCCCCACTAAACCCGTGTCCCGGTCTGCGCCGCGCCTCAATAGAGACGCTTCTTGTCCAGGACGTTGATCATGTCCTGAGGCCTGCCGGACAGGTAGGCCTCCAGGTTCCTGCAGAAGATGTCGGTGATCTTGGCGTTCTCGCTCGGCGCGGTGCTGGCCGAGTGCGGGCTGATGAGAACACTCTCCATGTCCCACAGCGGCGAGGTCGCCGGCAGCGGCTCGACGGCCGCGACGTCGAGCGCGGCGAAGCCGATCTGCCCGTCGCGGAGCGCCTCGATCATGGCCTCCTCGTCGATCACGACGCCTCGTGCGACGTTCACCAGCGTCACGCCGCGCTTCATCCGCGCGATGGCCGCACGCGAGATCATCCCCTCGGTCTCGGCCGTGTGCGGCACGCTGAGCACGATCGCGTCGGCCTCGGGCAGCACGTCCATCAACGCGTCCTGTCCGCACACACGGTCCAGTCCCAGCGCGGCGGCCCGCGCCGGATCCGGCCGGGCGAGGACGCCGATGCTGCGCATCCCGAACGCGCGCGCCAGGTCGGCGACCCGCCGCCCGATCTTGCCCGCGCCGACGATCAACAGTGTCTGTCCCGTCAGTTCGCCGCAGCAATAGCGTTCCCAGCGATGCGCCGCCTGCTCGCGGCGCAGTCGCGGCATGTCCTTCACGCGGGCGAGCAGCGCGAGCATGACGAACTCGGCCAGGGCATCGGCGTGGACGCCGCTGGCGGTGGTGACGAGGACGCCGCTATCTGCGAGCCCCATCTTCGCGACGGCCTGGCCAACGCCCGCGCTCGTCGTCTGGACCCACCGCACCAGCGGCGCGTCGGCGAGGCCCTGCGGCCCGCCCGTCGCGCGCGGCGGGAAGTCCCACAGGATCGTGGCCCGCGCCATGTGCGCGCGCCAGCGCTCCTCCTGCTCCGGCGTGCGGCGGAACCCGGCGACGCCGACATGGTCGGCCTGGTAGCGCGTCGGCGGGTGGAGGTCGGCCTCGTGCACGACCTCCGCCCGTCCGCCCGCCGCCTCCCGGACCCGGGCGACGTGCTCGGCCTCCAGCGGCGTCGCAATGAAGATGACGTGGGGCGTCGTCACCGGCGGTCGATCCGGATCGGCGGCAGCGCGGGCCGGCCGGCGGAAGCCGGTTCGGCGGTCGGGACCTCAAACAGTGAGCAGGGGACCAAGCACGCCTCTTCGATCACGAGTGACGATGGCCGTCGAAAGAGCGTCGGCGCCGCGTCGGAGGGGTTGTTATACAAACTAACGTTGCAGGATTTCACGCACGAGTACAGCGGAAAAGAACGGCACCTTCGCCCTGCGCCGCGCCGAAAAAAGCAGCGATGCCGGACCGGCGCCGGCCGTTGCCGCCCTCGCTCGCCGGGTCTCCCCGCCCCGCCGCGACACTGCGCGCGCACTGCTGCGGAAGGCAGGTGTTGCAGGCGTCGTGCGGAACCGTATTATTTCATTATGCGGTCAAAAGTTCGATTGGCGAACATATCCCACGAGGCCTCCCGGCGTCGGCGCATCGGCTTGATCGTCAACCCGATCGCCGGCATGGGCGGTCCGCTCGGGCTGAAAGGCACCGACGGGGCCGAGACCCTGCGCCGGGCCCTCGCCATGGGCGCCGTGCCGCGCGCGCCGGAGCGCGCCGCGCGCGCGCTCGACTGGCTCGCCCCGCTCGCCGACCGTGTGGACATCCTTGCCGGCGCCGGCGCGATGGGCGCCGATCTCGCCGCCTCGCTCGGCTTCCGGGTCGAGGCCGTGGGCGAGGGCGGCGGCAAGGGCGCGGGTCCGACGACCGGCGCGCACAGCAGGGCAGCCGCGGCGGCCATGCAGGCGCGCGGCGTCGATCTCCTGCTGTTCGCCGGCGGCGACGGCACCGCGCGCGACGTGTTCGACGGCGCTCCCGATACGCCGCTGCTCGGCATTCCCACGGGCGTGAAGATGCATTCCGCCGTCTTCGCCGCATCGCCGGCCGCGGCGGGCCGCGTCGCGGCGCTGGCCGTGGGCGACGCAGCCCCTGCCATGCGCTGGCGGCAGGGCGAGGTGATGGACCTCGACGAGGACGAACTGCGCGCCGGCCGTGTGGCGGCCCGCCTGCACGGCTATGCCCGTATCCCTCTCGAACGAACGCTGATGCAGAATTGCAAGGCGGGCGGCGGCAGGGTGGACGAGGACGTCGCGCTGGCCGGCCTCGCCGATCGCATCGTCCACGCCATGGAGCGCGGGACGGTCCACGTGCTGGGCTGCGGCCAGACCATGCGTCTCATCAAGCGCCGGCTCGGCGGCGAGGGCACGCTGCTGGGCGTCGACGTCGCCCTCGACGGCCGCCTCATCGCCACCGACGTCGATGAGGAGCGCCTCCTGCGCCTGATCGAGGGCGTCCCGGCCCGCGTCATCGTCGGCGTCACCGGCGGCCAGGGGTTCGTCTTCGGCCGCGGCAACCAGCAGATCGGCCCCGGCGTCCTTTCGAGGGTCGGGCGCGACGGCGTCACCGTCGTCACCAGCGAAGCCAAGCTGACCGCTCTCGATCCCGCCTGCCTTCGCGTCGATACCGGCGATCCCGGGGTCGACGCGATGCTGTCCGGCTACCTGCGCGTCCACACCGCGCCCGGCCGGTCCATTATGATGCGGGTGGCGGCATGACCGCGTCCGCAGATAAACCAGTCCCACCGCAGGAGCGCGCCCCGTGAGTGCAACCCGGAATGCGGCCCATCCCTACATGGCCAACTCGGTTCCCGAGATCAAGGCGGCCATGCTGAAGGAGATCGGCGCGAAATCCATCGAGGCCCTGTTCGAGCAGATCCCGGCCGACCACCGGCTCAGGACGCCGCTGAAGCAGCCGCCGGCGCTGCGCTCGGAGGCGGAGCTGAAGAAGCACCTCGTCGGCCTGCTGCGCCGCAACGTCAGCTGCGAGACGAATCTCAGCTTCCTCGGCGCTGGCATCTGGCAGCACCACGTGCCGGCCATCTGCGACGAGATCGGCACGCGCTCCGAGTTCCTCACCTCCGTGTGGGGAACCGCCATGTCCGACCACGGCCGCAACCAGGCGTGGTTCGAGTTCTGCTCGCAGCTCGGCGAACTCGTCGGCATGGAGTTCGTCGGGCTGCCCGTCTACTCGTGGGGCTGTGCCGCTGGCAACGCCGTCCGCATGGCCTCCCGCCTCACCGGCCGCCACGAAGTGCTCGTCCCCGAAACGATGTGCCCCGAGCGCCTCGCCATCGTCCGGCAATACTGCGAGCCGCCGGAGATGGAGAGCCACATCGCGGTGGTGACCGTCGCCCACGACCGCAAAACCGGGCTGATCGACGTCGCCGACCTGCGCCGCAAGCTGTCGAAGAAGACCGCCGCCGTCTACATCGAGAACCCCGGCTACCTCGGCACGATCGAGACGCAGGGCGCCGAGATCGCGCGGCTGGCGCGCGCAGCGGGCGCCGAGACGATCGTGGGCGTCGATCCCATCTCGCTGGGCATCCTCGCGCCGCCCTCCGAATACGGCGCCGACATCGTCGTCGGCACCATCCAGACGCTGGGCGCGCACATGAGCGCGGGCGGCGGGCTCGGCGGCTTCATCGCCTCGCGCGACGAGGAGGCCTATGCGCGCGAATATCCCACGCTGAACGTCTCGATCACCGACACCACCGCGCCGGGCGAGGTGGGCTTCGGGCTCACCCTGTTCCACCAGTCGTCCTACGGCCTGCGCGAGAAGGGCAAGGACTGGACCGGCAACTCGGTCTACCTCACCGCCATCCAGAACGCCGTCTACATGTCGCTCCTCGGCCCCGAGGGCTTCCGCGAGATCGGCGAGCTCATCATCGCGCGCGCCCACTACGCGGCACGGGAGATCGGCCGCATCAAGGGCGTGAAGGTCCGCTGGAAGAGCGGGTTCTTCAAGGAGTTCGTCGTCGACTTCGGCGGCACCGGCAAGACAGTGGCGCGCATCAACAAGGCCCTGCTCAAGCAGGGCATATTCGGCGGCAAGGACCTGTCGGCCGACTTCCCGGCGCTCGGCCAGTCCGCCCTTTACGCCGTCACCGAGATTCACTCCGTCGAGGACATCGACCGCCTCGTGGCGGCGCTGAAGGACGTCACCGCATGAGCACCCTCCCGACGCCCCGCGAAGTTCACCAGGCGCGCTGGAACGAGCCCGTCGTCATGGAGATGGGGGTTCCCGGCCGCCGCGGCGCCGTGTTTCCCGCGCCCGAAAAGGCGGTCGAGAAGGCCGTTGGCCCGGCCGCAGATCTCGTCCCCGCCGCCATGCGCCGCAAGGCGAAGCCGGCCCTGCCCGAGATGACCGAGCCCGACGTGCTGCGCCACTACCTGCACCTGTCGCAGATGGTGCATGGCATGATGGGGGTGAACCTCTTCGGCACCTGCACGATGAAGTACAACCCGCGCATCTCCACGCAGCTCACGCTGCGGCCGGAGCTGGCGACCATCCACCCCTACCAGCCCGAGGAGACGATCCAGGGCCTGCTCGAGATCGTTCACCGCTTCGACCTGATCCTGCGCGACCTCTCCGGCATGGACCAGTTCGTGTTCCAGGCCGCCGGCGGCGCGGACGCGGCCTACACGCAGACCTGCATCACGCGGGGCTATTTCGCCGCGAAGGGCGAGCTGCAGCAGCGCAACGAGATCATCTCGACGATCCAGACGCACCCGTGCAACCAGGCCACGGCGGCGACGGCGGGCTTCAACGTCATCACCCTGCCGCTGGAGGAGAACGGCTACCCCTCCATCGATGCGCTGAAGGCCGCGCTGTCGAACCGCACCGCGGCGCTCATGGTCAACAACCCCGACGACATGGGCGTCTACAATCCGCAGATCAAGGAATGGGTGCGCCTCGTCAAGCAGGCCGGCGCGCTGGCCTTCTACGACCACGCCAATTTCAACGGCGTGATGAGCAAGATCCGGGCGCGCGAACTCGGCTTCGACGCCTGCATGTTCATGCTGCACAAGACCTTCGGCGGGCCGAAGGGCGGCGGCGGCCCGGCCGTCGGCGCGTATGGTTGCAGCGCGGAGCTGGCCCCGTTCCTGCCCCGTCCCGTCGTCGTTCATGACGCGAAGAAGGGGCGCTACCGTCTCGACAGCGACCGCCGCATGAGCGTCGGCAAGGTGCGCGAGTATCTCGGCAACCTGCAGGTCGTTTTCTACGCCTACGCCTGGGCACGGGCGATGGGCGGCGACGGCATCACCGAGGCGTCCGACATCGCGGTGCTCGCCAACAACTACATGGAGAAGAAGCTCCTCGCGATCCCGGGCGTCGAGAAGTCCCATCCGCATCTCACGCAGTACCGCATGGAGATGACCCGCTACGGCCTGGGTCCGCTCAAGGAGAAGACCGGCATCGGCATCGTCGAGGTCGGCGCGCGCATGACCGACTACGGCGTCGACAGCCCCTGGCTCAGCCATGAACCCTGGGTG
>JAIYAB010000438.1 GCA_027489275.1 Hyphomicrobiales bacterium | reverse complement strand
GACGGAGCAGGCCGCGAAGGTCTGGCACACGTCGAACCTCTATCGCATCCCTGAGGGCGAGCGGCTGGCGCAGCGCCTGGTCGACAACACCTTCGCCGACCACGTGTTCTTCACGAACTCGGGCGCGGAGGCGCTGGAGTGCGCCATCAAGATGGCGCGCAAGTACCATCACGCGAACGGCCAGCCCGAGCGCTTCCGCATCGTCACCTTCGAGGGCGCATTCCACGGCCGCACGCTCGCCACCATCGCGGCCGGCGGGCAGAAGAAGTATCTTGAGGGCTTCGGGCCGAAAGTCGATGGGTTCGACCAGGTGCCTTTCGGCGACCACGAGGCGCTGAAGGCGGCCATCGGCCCGGAGACGGCTGCGATCCTGATCGAGCCCATCCAGGGCGAGGGCGGCGTCCGCGCGGTGCCGCCGCAGTGCCTGCGCGGGCTGCGCGAGCTGTGCGACGAGCACGGCCTGCTGCTGATCTTCGACGAGGTGCAGACGGGCGTCGGGCGCACGGGTAAGCTCTTCGCGCACCAGAAGGTCGGCGTCACGCCCGACATCATGGCGATCGCCAAGGGCATCGGCGGCGGCTTCCCGATGGGCGCGTGCCTTTCGACTCTCGAGGCTGGCAAGGGCATGACGGCCGGCGTGCACGGAACCACCTTCGGCGGCAATCCGCTCGCCATGGCGGTGGGCAACGCGGTGCTGGATGTGGTGCTGGCGCCGGGCTTCCTGGAGACGGTCGAGCGCACCGGCCTCCTCATGAAGCAGCGCCTCGCGGAGCTGAAGGACCGCCATCCCGCGGTCATCGAGGATATCCGCGGCGAGGGACTTCTCATCGGCATCAAGTGCCGCGTGCCCAACACCGACCTCGCCAACGCCGCGCGCAACGAGCACCTGCTCGCGGTGCCGGCCGGCGACAACGTGCTGCGCCTTCTCCCGCCCCTGAACATCGACGAGTCGATCGTCTCGCAGGCTGTCGCGATGCTCGATCGTGCCGCCACCGCGATCGAGAAGGCGGCCGTCAAGGGAGCTGCGGAATGACCGCAGCCCCACGGCATTTCCTCGACCTCACCGACTTCAGCGGCGAGGAATTGCGGCGCATTCTGTCGGCGGCGGCGAGCCTGAAGGCGAGCCGACGCCGCGGCCAGCGGCAGGAGCAGCGGCCGCTCGACGGCAAGACGCTGGCGATGATCTTCGACAAGCCGTCGACGCGCACGCGCGTGTCTTTCGATCTCGCCATGCGCGAGCTCGGCGGCGAGACGATCATGCTCACCGGCACCGAGATGCAGCTCGGCCGCGGCGAGACGATCGGCGACACCGCGCGCGTGCTGTCGCGCTACGTCGACGCGATCGTGATCCGCATGCTGGACCAGAACGCCGTGCGCGAACTGGCCGAGGGCGCGACCGTGCCGGTCATCAACGGGCTCACCAAGGCGTCGCATCCCTGTCAGGTGATGGCCGACGTGCTGACGTTCGAGGAGCATCGCGGGCGGATCGAGGGGCGCACGGTCGCCTGGGTCGGGGACGCCAACAACGTCCTGGCCTCCTGGGTCCATGCTGCCGCGCGCTTCGACTTCCGCCTCAACATCGCCTCGCCCGACGAACTGGCCCCGCCGGCGGACCTGCTCGCCTGGGCGCGCGGCGAGGGCGCGCGGGTCGCCTACATGGCCGATCCGTTCGAGGCCGTCGCCGATGTGGATTCCGTGGTCACCGACTGCTGGGTCTCGATGGGAGACGAGGATGCCGGCCGCCGGCACAATCTGCTCGCCCCCTATCAGGTGAACAGCGCGCTGATGAAGGCGGCCGGCAAGGATGCCATCTTCATGCACTGCCTGCCGGCGCACCGCGGCGAGGAGGTGACGGACGAGGTCATGGACGGCCCCCAGTCTGTCGTTTTCGACGAGGCCGAGAACCGGCTACACGCGCAGAAGGGCGTGCTGGCGTGGTGCCTCGGCGCCATCGCCTGAGCGCCGCGTGAGCGAGCCCGTCCTGCAGTCCGGCCGCGACGACCGCGTCCTCCCCTTCGCGGTCGAAGCCCTCGACGCGCGCGGCCGTGTCGTTCGCCTCGGCCACCTCGTCGACCGCATCCTCGAGCGTCACGCCTATCCCGCGCCGGTCTCCCGCCTGCTCGGCGAGATGGTCGCGCTGGCGGTTCTGCTTGGAACGTCCCTGAAATTCGAGGGTCGCTTCCAGCTCCAGACGCGGTCCGACGGGGCCGTCGACATGCTGGTCGTCGATTTCGAGGCGCCCGACCGCGTGCGGGCCTACGCGCGGTTCGACGCCGACCGGCTCGCCGCGCTCGGAGAGGGCGCGCTTCCGCCGCAGCTCCTCGGTCGTGGCCATCTCGCTCTCACCATCGACCAGGGCGCCGACATGCAGCGCTACCAGGGCATCGTCGCCCTGGAGGGCCAGTCCATCGAGGAAGCGGCGCACCAGTATTTCCGCCAGTCCGAGCAGATCCCCACCCGCGTCCGCCTCGCGGTGGGCGAGGCGATGGGCGGCGCGGCGGGGCGACACGCGTGGCGCGCGGGCGGCCTCATCGTCCAGTTCCTGCCGACCTCCCCCGAGCGCATGCGGCAGGGCGATCTCGCGCCGGGCGATCCGCCGCAGGGCAGCGCCGTCGCCTCCGACATTGACGAGGACGATGCCTGGGTCGAGGCGAAGCTGCTGGTCGACACGGTCGAGGATCACGAGCTCGTCGACCCGACCCTGACCAGCGAGGAGCTGCTGTTCCGGCTCTTCCACGAGCGCGGCGTGCGGGTCTACGAGCCGCAGCCCGTGGTCGAGCGTTGCCGTTGCTCGCGCGACCGGATTCTCTCGATGATGCGCCAGTTCTCCGACGAGGAGCGGCGCGCCATGATCGGCGACGACGGCCGGATCGGCATCACCTGCGAGTTCTGCTCGACGCACTACCACGTCGAGCCCGCCGAGGTCGGCGTGGGCGACGCGCCCGAGGAGTGAGACCCCGGCTTCCCGGCGGTCCGGCTACCGGCAGTCCTCGATCAGCCGGCGGACGAACGCCTCGCCCCGCTCGAGTTCGGCCAGCGTGATGTACTCGTCGGGCTGATGCGCCTGGTTGATCGAACCCGGTCCGCACACGACCGTCGGCAGCCCCTGCTTCTGGAACCGGCCCGCCTCCGTGCCGTAGGGCACCGTCATGGTGCTGTTGCGCCCGGCGAGGCGCAGCGCGAGAGTCTCGGCCGGCGAGCCGGGCTCGGGCGCTAGTCCGGGAACGTCCACCTCGATGACCGTCTCGACCGAGGCCGGCCAGCCGTGCGCGCGCAGGCGCGGCAGCACGCTGGCTTCGGCGAACGCCTCCAGCATCCGGATCGCCTCGCGCTCGTCGGTGCCGGGCACGCCGCGAACCTCCCAGTTGAAGGCGCAGAGTTTCGCCAGGATGTTGCGCGCGGTCCCTCCGTGGATCGTGCCGACATGGACGGTCGCGTAGGGCGGGTCGAAGCGTCCGGTCGGATCGCCCCGCTCCCGGAAGATGTCGGCGATCCGGTCGAGCTCGACGACGAGAGCCGCCGCGCCGGACACGGCGTTGGCGCCGAGCGCGGGCTTGGACGAGTGCGCCTCATGACCGTGCACATAGGTCATCATGCTGAAGACGCTCTTGTGCGCGTCGGCGACCTGCAGCTCTGTCGGCTCGCCGACGATCACCGCGCCGGGCCGCGGCGCCTCGATGCCCATGCGGGCGATCGCGTCCACCACGCCGAGGCAGGTCGTCTCCTCGTCGTAGCTCAGCAGGATATGGATCGGCCGCCGCAGCGACGCACGGGTCATCTCGGGCAGGAGGCCGAGCGCGATGGCCGCGAAGCCCTTCATGTCCACCGCGCCGCGCCCATAAGCGCGGCCGTCCGCCAGACGCAGCGTGAAGGGGTCGCTGCTCCAGGACTGCCCGGCCACCGGCACCACGTCGGTGTGGCCCGACAGCACGACGCCGCCGTCCGCCTGCGGGCCGATGGTCGCGTAGATGGCCGCCTTGTCGCCCTTCGCGTTGGGCAGCCGGACGAAGGGCACGCCCGCGGCGTCGAAGATGCCCGCCACGTAGTCAATCAGCGGCAGGTTCGAGCGCGGCGTCTCCGTGTCGAACGAGACGAGGCGGGCGAGAATGTCCAGCGTGGCGGAAGTTGGCATGAGCGGAATATAGGACTCGGGACGGCGGCGGGAATGCGCCTGCGACGGCGGGAGCCGTCAGTTGATGATGCGCCGCACGTCGGGGATGTCGAGCGAAAAGGCGGGCACCTTCACCTCGAATGTCTCGCCCTCCTCGGTCGCCATGCGGTAGTGGCCGGACATGATCCCCTGAGAGGTGGGGAGGGGGCAGCCGCTGGTGTAGGTGAAGGTCTCGCCCGGCGCGATTCGGGGCTGCTTGCCGACGACGCCTTCCCCTCGCACCTCCTGGACCCGGCCCTCGGCATCCACGATATGCCAGTACCGCGAGCGGAGCTGCACGCGGTCGGGACCGAGATTGACGATCTCGATCGTATAGGACCAGAAGTAGCGTCCGTCCTTCGGGGAGGATTGCTCCTCCATGTAGGCCGGTGTGACGCTCACCTGGATCCCGCGCGTGACGGCTCGATACATGACCCCGCTCTCGTTCCGCAGCACCGGAATCCCGGCGCCGCTCCCGTCGGGGGTGGTATGCGCAGCGCAATACGGCGTCAACGGGGCGGATCGTCTCCGGGGTGATCATGCTTGACGGTGTGATGAGACGGCTCGTCGATCCGCCGCTGAACGCGGTGGCCGCCATGCTCGTGCGCGGCGGCGTCGGCGCCGACGCGGTCACCGTCGCGTCGCTGGCCTGCGGCCTCGCCTGCGCCGCCGCGATCACGGTCGGACTCGACGGGCTCGCCCTGCTGCTGCTCGCGCTCGGGCGGATCGGCGACGGGCTCGACGGCGCCATCGCCCGCATCACGCGGCGCACCGATCGCGGCGGACTGGCAGACATCGTGGGCGACTTCGTCTTCTACGGCGCGGTTCCGCTCGCCTTCGCGCTGCGGGCGCCGGATGCCAACGCGCTTGCCGCTGCGTGGCTGCTGTTCTGCTTCTACGTCAACGGCGCGAGCTTCCTCGCCTTTGCAGCCATCGCCGCCAAGCGGGGCCTGACAAGCGAGGAGCGGGGGCCGAAATCGATCCATTTCACCGCCGGCCTCGCCGAGGGCACCGAAACGATCATCGTCTTCGTGACCATGATCCTGCTGCCGGGCCTGTTCGTGCCGCTGGCGCTCGCCTTTGGCGTCCTTTGCCTCGTCACGGCCGGGGCGCGGGTGGCGATCGCCTGGCGGACGTTTGACTGAAACGGCGCGACGGCGGGATCAAACTGCCTGTGTGTTCCGGCCCGCGGCCGTTGGCCTTCGGCATGGCGTGGGCTACCAAGGCGGATCGACCCGACGACAGCGGAAGCGAGCCCGTGTTTCCTTCACCCGGCATCCTCCCCTCGCAGGCCATCCAGGCGCTGGCGGCTGCCCGGCGGATCGTCGCCGACGAGCCGCTCGCGCCGGGCCAGGTGCAGCCGGCCAGCCTCGACCTGCGCCTCGGCCGCCGGGCCTTCCGTGTCCGCGCCAGCTTCCTGCCGGGCCGCGACGTGCCGATCGCGGATCGCATCGCCTCGCTCTCGCTGTTCGAGATCGACCTCACCCGCGGGGCGGTTCTTGAAACCGGGGCGGTCTACATCGCCGAAATTCTCGAGGGCCTCGACCTGCCGGCCGGCCTTGCCGCTGCGGCGAACCCGAAGAGCTCCACCGGCCGTCTCGACGTCTTCACCCGCGTCATCGCCGACCGTTCGCGCGAGTTCGACCAGATCGAGCAAGGCTACAAGGGGCCGCTCTATCTCGAGATTTCCCCGCGAACGTTTCCGGTGCTGGTCCGCACGGGCTCCCGCCTGTCGCAGTTGCGCTTCCGCTCTGGAGCCGTCCGGCTCGACGACGCGGGCGTGGCAGCGCTGCACGCTCGCTCGCGGCTCGTCACCTCGGCGGAACCGTCGATCCAGAGCGGCATCGCCGTCAGCGTCGACCTCGCCGGCTTCGGGCCGGAGCGCCTCGTCGGCTACCGCGCGAAGCGCTACACCGCCGTGGTCGACGTCGATCGCGTGGGAGCCTGCGACGTGCTCGACTTCTGGGACCCGATCCACGCCCGCGGCGCGCCGGAACTCATCCTCGATCCGGGGCAGTTCTACATCCTGGCGTCGAAGGAGGCGGTCCACGTGCCGCCCGATCATGCCGCTGAAATGACCCCGTTCGATCCGCTCGTCGGCGAGTTCCGCGTCCACTATGCGGGCTTCTTCGATCCCGGCTTCGGGCACGCCGGCGCCGGCGGGGAGGGCAGCCGGGCCGTGCTGGAGGTGCGCTCGCGCGACGTGCCCTTCATTCTGGAGGACGGCCAGACGGTCGGCCGCCTCGTCTACGAGCGCATGGCCGAGCCCCCGGCCACCCTCTACGGCCAGGACCTCGGCTCGAACTACCAGGCGCAGGGCCTGAAGCTGTCCAAGCACTTCCGCGGCGGATAGCCCCCGCTCGCGCCCCGCGGACCCCGTTGCGCAGAGCCGGGTTCATCCCCTATACAGGGGGCAGGGCGGGAGTAGTTCAGTGGTAGAACGACAGCTTCCCAAGCTGTATGTCGAGGGTTCGATTCCCTTCTCCCGCTCCATTCCCTGATCACTGGCGTCTGCCGCGGCCCCTTCGTCGGGTCGCGTTGCAATGTGCGCCGCTCCGTCTGCATGGGATCACGTTCCGGCGGAGAAGCGCGCGTTTACCTTTCATGTTATAAGTATAGGGACATCGGCCGCGCAGCCTCGCACGGAGGGTTCCATGGATCGCCGGACGTTTCTTTTCGGTTCCGCCGCCGCCATCGCGATCGGAAGCGGGCTGACGCCGGCCATGGCCGGGTCGGGGGCCTACATCCTCATCGTCATGGCCCGCGACTGCCCCTGGTGCATCGACTGGAACGCCTTCGATCGTCCGGCCTTCACGCGCATGACGAGGGCGCAGAACGTCCCGGTGCGCGAGGTCGAGGTGATGCGCTACAGCGACATCCGCGAGGAGGCCGCGTGGCCGGCGGACCTCAAGCCCGTGCTCGCGCAGATCCGGCAGACCGGCGGCACCCCGCGCTTCATCATCGTCCAGAACGGCCGCATCGTTCAGCACGCCGTCGGCCGCCGGCAGTACCAGCTCGGCATCCTGCCGCTGCTCGCCTGATCCGCCCTGCGGCCTGACCGGAACGCCCGTCCGTCCCGCGTCCGCGCGGGTTGGCAGATGCCCGCCGGCATGGCACCTCTGGCCGCGTTCCGCGAGGAGGCACGCCCATGACCGCAGCGTCACCCGTCAGGCTCGTCGTCGAGGACGGCCTCGCCTGGATCCTCGTCGACAACCCGCCCGTCAACGCCACGTCGCAGCCCGTGCGCGCGGGCATCGCCGCGGCGCTCGAGGACGCCGTGGCCGATCCGGCCGTCGGCGCGGTCGTTCTCGCCTGCGAAGGCTCGACCTTCGTCGCCGGCGCGGACATCCGCGAGTTCGGCAAGCCGCCCGTGCCGCCGCTCCTTCCGGACCTGCTGCGCGCCGTCGAGGCTTCCCCGAAACCCGTCGTCGCCGCCCTCCACGGTACGGCGCTGGGCGGGGGCTTCGAGCTGGCGATGGCCTGTCACGCCCGCGTCGCCGCCCCGGGTACGGCGGTGGGGCTCCCCGAGGTGAAGCTCGGCCTCATTCCGGGAGCCGGCGGCACGCAGCGTCTGCCGCGTCTCGTCGGGGCGCTTGCGGCGCTGGACATGATCACGTCCGGCCGCACCGTGAAGGCGCCGGAGGCGCTGTCGCTCGGAATTGTCGACGCGGTGGCGAAGGGCGACCTGCGCGCCGAGGCGGCTGCCTTGGCCCGCAGCCTCGCCGGGACGCCGCCGCGGCGCACCCTGGATCGCCCGGTGGCGCCGGTCGAGCCCGCCGTCTTCGATGCGGCTTTGGCGAAGGTCGCCGCGCGCGCGCGCGGGCAGGTCGCGCCGCTGCGCGCGGCCGACGCGGTCCGCCTGTCCTTCTCAGCGCACGCCGACGAGGGGCTGGCGCGGGAACGCGCGATCTTCCTCGATCTCGTCGGCTCGCCGCAGTCGGCGGCGCTGCGGCATCTGTTCTTCGCCGAGCGCGAGGCCGCGCGGGTGCCGCTGCTGGAGGGCGCGAAGGGCCGTCCGGTCGCGCGTGCCGGCGTCGTCGGCGGCGGCACGATGGGCGCCGGCATCGCTGTCTGTTTCGCCGACGCCGGCATTCCGGCGACGATCCTGGAGACCGGCGACGCTCCGGCCGCAGCGGCGCGCGAGCGCATCGCGGGTCTGTACGAGCGGCAGGT
>JAIYAB010000464.1 GCA_027489275.1 Hyphomicrobiales bacterium | reverse complement strand
GCCAGCCCGGGCGGCGCCTCGCGCGGCAACACGAGGTCCGCCCCGGCGTTGCGCAGCCGGGCCAGGAGCCGGGCCGGACCCACCTCCGCCAGCAGCTCCACGGCCGGTACGTTGAGCGACAGTTGCAGCGCGCGGCGGGCCGTCACCGTGCCCTGGTAGGACAGGTCGAAGTTCTCCGGCGCATAGAGGCCGAAGCGCGAGGGGCGATCGTCCAGCACCGTCTCGGGGTGGGCGATCCCGCTCTCGAAGGCGAGCGCGTAGATGAAGGGCTTGAGGGCGGAGCCGGGCGAGCGCACGGCGTGGATCATGTCCACCGCGCCGGCCCTTTCGCTGGCCAGATAGTCCAGCCCGCCGACATGGGCGCGTACTTCGCCGGTGGCGTTGTCGACGACGAGGGCCGCCGCCGTCAGCTTCGGCCCCAGCGCGGTCACCCGTTCGCGCAGCAGGGTTTCCAGGGAGGCCTGGAGGCGGCCGTCGACGGCGAGGCGGTGAACCTTCCGCTCCGGCGCGGCGCGGACCGCGGCTTCGGCGGCGTGGGCGGCGAGCATCGGCCCCGGCCGCCGCGCCGTCGGCACGGGCTCGGCCTGCGCCGCCAGAACCTCCGGCGGGGACATCAGCGCCCGGCCCACCGCGCGCGACAGCACCCGCCCGCGCGCGGCCCGCGCAGCCTCCGGCCGCCGATCCGGCCGACGGGTCTCCGGCGATTGCGGCAAGGCCACGAGCAGCGCCGCCTCCCCGGCCGAAAGGCGCTTCGGCTCCTTCCCGAAATAGGCGAGCGATGCCGCGCGTGCACCCTCCAGGTTGCCGCCATAGGGCGCCAGCGCGAGGTAGAGGTCGAGGATGTCGTCCTTCGAGAACCGGCGCTCCAGTTGCACCGCCCGGACGGCCTGCCGGAGCTTGGCGTGCAGCGTGCGCTCCTCGCGCGGCTCGAGCAGTCGCGCGACCTGCATGGTGAGGGTCGAGCCGCCGGAGACGATCCGCCCGTTCAGGACCGCCTGCCCGGCGGCGCGCAGCATGGCGAGGGGATCGATGCCATGGTGGGACCGGAAACGGGCGTCCTCGTAGGCGACCAGCATGGCGAGGAAGCGGGGGTCGACGTCGCGTGTCCTCACCGGAAGACGCCAGCGTCCGTCCGGCGTCGTGAAGGCGCGCAGCAGCCTGCCGTCCCGATCGACCACGATCGCGGAACCGTCGCCGGCCCGCGACAGATCGAGCGGGCCGAGGGCCTCCGTGAAGCGCCACAGGGCGACGCCGCCGGCGACCAGCAGGGCGCACAGCACGAGGGCGGCCGCGCGAAGCCGCACGGCCGTCCGCGCGCCCCGTCGCGGAGCCAGCGCCCCTTGCTTGCCCTGCGGGACGTCTTCGGCGCGGGACATCCGGCCCTCTCTCCCCGTCACCGCGCCGGCGTGACCTCGACCGTGCCGTAGCCGGTGCGGCCGAAGCGCTCGGGGCGGTACATGTCCTCCACGACGGCCGGGGGATGCACGTAGCGGCCGGGCGAGACGGCGCGCACCGTGTAGGCCAGGGTGAAGAACGCCGGCTGGCCCTTCTGGCGGTCGATCGCGGCGACGAAGCGGTCGTCACGGTACTCGGTGGCCACCGGCTCGACGTCCTGCTTGAGCCACGAGAGACCCGACAGCGTATCGCCGGTAACGAGCCGAGGATTGTCGATCTCGAGCCCGGCGGGCAGCGGGTCGACGAGCAGGAGGCGGGCGAACTTCGCCTCCGGCTCGGTGACCTTCAGCACCACGACGAGCCTGTCGTTCTGGCGGACGCTGGCGGCGTCCACCTTCGTGCCGTCGATGCGGTAGAAGCTGCGCTCCACGGCGTAGCCCTGCGAGGCGGCGGGCTCGCGCGCCACCGGCTGGCCGGAGAGCGTCAGCACCACCTGCACCGGCGCCTGTCCCTCGTTGCCGAGGGCGAGCGTGCGACCCTCGAGCGCGGGCCCCCGCAGGGTGCGGAACACGGCGCCCGGCTGGCGCACGCCGTCCAGCGTGACGCCGAGCGACTCGCCTTCGCGCGACAGGGCGCTGGCCGCCAGCACCATCCAGGCGTTCTCCTGGGTGCTGGTGTAGGTCGAGGCGCCGCGCGCCTCCTCGACGACGGCGCCGGCGCGCTGGACGAGGTCGCGGCCCTGGCCAGCCTCGGCCACGAGGGCGAGCACGCCCGCCCCGTCGCGCAGGCGAGAGCCGTAGTCGGCGCGCGAGACCGGTCCGTCGCGATAGGCGCGCAAGCGTTCCAGCGCGGAGCCGAACGCCGTCTGCGCGCGGCCCCGGTCGCCGAGCAGCGCGAGCGCCGCCGCGATCTGCGCGCGGGCGAGCGGCGTGGAGAACTGCGCCAGCTTCGTGTCGGAGAGGTAGCGCAGGTCACCCATCACCGGCCGGCCGTTGCGGGCCAGCACGTAGATGGCATAGGCGAGGCCGGGGGCCTCGCCTTCGGCCACGTCGGTGGTGTTGGCCACGGTGTTGCGCAGGCGGTCGAGGGAGATCTCGATGGCGCGCTGCGGCACGGCGAAGTTGCGCTCGCGCGCCCGGGTCAGGAAGTCGGTGACGAAGGCGTCCAGCCAGATGTCCTCCGACCCGCCCACGGACCACAGCCCGAACGCGCCGTTGGAATCCTGGCGCGACAGCACCCGGTCGATGGCGTCGCGGATGCGCTGGTCGACGCCGTCGTCCAGCGCCAGCGCCTGCGTCGCGGCGAGGCGGTTGACGTAGAGCAGCGGCATGGCGCGGCTCACCACCTGCTCGGTGCAACCATAGGGATAGCGGTCAAGCGCCTGCAGCAGCGCCGGCACGTCGATGCCGCCATAGGCCGACACGGCGAGCGACACCGCGCCCGTGCCCGGCAGGAACTCCGAGACGAGGTCGTCGGTGATGTTGAGCCCGCCGCCGGGCGGCAGGGGCCGCACGATGCGGCGGTAGATCGTGGACGAGCCGGGGTTCACCCGCAGCCGGAAGGACTGCGCCGCATCGACGCCCGGCCCGGTGAGCCGCAGGTCGAAGGCGGCGGCGCCGATGCCGGCCGCCGTGACCGGGATGGTCAACGACGTGCGGGCATTCGCCGCCACCTGGATCGTGCTGCGCGTCGCGGAGGCCGGCAGGACGACCGGGCCGGTCACGTCGAGGTCGACGGTGTAGGCGCCGGCAGGACCCTCGACGTTGTCGATCTCCATGTGGAAGCGCGACTGGTCGCCGAGGTTCATGAAGCGCGGCAGCGTGCCGGTGACGACGACGGGATCGCGCACGATCACCTCCGTGGCGGCGCTGCCGGCGCGGCCCTTCGACCACGCCACCGCCATCACCTTCACGGTGCCGTTGAAGGCCGGCAGCTCGAAGGACACGGTCGCCGTGCCATCGGGACCGACCCTGACGACGCCGGAATAGCGCGCCAGCGGCTCCTGCGTCGGCGGGCTGACGTCGGCGGACAGGCCCGCGCCGTCACCGCCGGAGCGGATGGCGCCGCGGGTGCCCTGCATGCCGTCGATCAGGTAGCCATAGAGGTCGCGCACCTCCAGCGGCAGCTGCCGCTGCCCGAAGAAATGCGCCGCCGGATCGGGCAGCTCATAGCCCGTGAGGCTGAGGATCCCGACATCCACCGCCGCGACCGTGACGAAAGCCTCCTCGCCCGGCGAAAGGCCGGCGAGGCGCAGCGGAACGTCGAGCCTGCCGCGCGGGCGGATCTTCTTCTGCGGGTCGAGCGAGACCGTCAACGCCCGCGCCGCCTTGTCGACGGCGAACCACGCGACGCCCATGGCGCGGCCGGGCATCCGCTTCGCAGCCGCCTCAAGCGGACGATGCGCGAAAGCGACCACGTAGGCGCCCGCGCCCCAGCTTCCGTCGACGGGGATGGACACGCGGTTCTCGCCCGCCTTCACCGGGACGGTGCGCAGGAGCTGCACCTTGTCGGAGACGATCACGACAGTGGCCTGGCCGTCGAAGCGCGGGTTCAGGGTAAGCTGAAGGCTTTCGCCGGCGGCGTAGGCCGCCT
>JAIYAB010000219.1 GCA_027489275.1 Hyphomicrobiales bacterium | reverse complement strand
GTCGACCTCGTAGCAGATGTGGTGGAGCCCCTCGCCGCCCCGCTCCTTGATCCAGGTGTCGAAGCGCCCGCCGGCGTCCATCGACTCGCAGAGTTGGTACTCGATGCCGCCGAGGTTGAAGAGTGCCACGCGGTTGCGCGACTTCTCGTACTCCATGATCTGCGTGTCGCCGGGCACGCAGAGGAAGCGGGAGTAGCTCTCCAGCGCCTTCTTCGCGTCCTTCACGGCGAACGCCATGTGCTTGATGCCGATGACGTTGGGATTGTCGGACTTCACGGGTGCGTTCATCGCGGATTCTCCTGTCTTGATCGATGGGCCTGTCAGCCGCGCCTTGCGGCGACGAGGGCCTTCACGACCTTCTCCATGCGGGTGATCGCTTCCTGCACCTTGGGCAAGGGCTGCAGCAGCGAGATACGGACATAATCGTCGCAGTGGTCGCCGAAGAGGGAACCGGGGAACATCATCACCTTCGCCTCCTCGAGCAGGCGGATGCAGAAGTCGGACGCCGTGAGGCCGGTCGGCGACACGTTGGCGTAGACATAGAACGCGCCGTTGGGCCGCGCATAGCTCAGGCCCATCGCGTCGAGGGCGGCGCACATCACCTTGCGGCGCTCGTCGTAGAGGCGGCGGGCCTGCTCGACGCAGTCCTGCGGGCCGGTGAGCGCGGCCAGCGCGGCGTGCTGGCTCACCGCCGGGGCGCAGATCGCCAGCCCGTGATGGATCTCGGCCATCGGCGTCGTGAACGCCTTCGGCGCGGCGAAATACCCGACGCGCCAGCCAGTCATCGAATAGGCCTTCGAGAAGCCGTCGATGGTGATCGTGCGCTCGCGCATGCCGGGCAGAGCGGCGACGCGCTGCACGCGGGCATTGTCGTAGGTGAGCTTCGCGTAGATCTCGTCGGAGATGACGATCAGGTCGTGCTTGATGGCGAGGTCGCAGAGCTTCTCGATCTCCGAGGGCGGGATGACCATGCCCGTCGGGTTCGAGGGGTTGATCAGGCACAGGATGCGGGAGTTCGGCGTCAGGACCTTGGCGACGCCCTCGGCGGTGAGGGCGAAGCCGTCCTTCTCGTAGGTCGGGACGGTGACGATCCTGCCGTCCGCGAGTTCGACCGCCTGATGGTAGGAGTTGTAGCCCGGCGCAGGGATGATGACCTCGTCGCCCGGGTTCACCAGGGCGAGCATGGCGACGAACATCGACTCCTGCGCGCCCGCCGTGACGACGATTTCGTCGGCCGTGTAGGCGCCGCCGCCGTCCGCGGCGATGGACTTTGCGATGGCCTCGCGCAGTTGCGGCATGCCGAGCGGATGAGTGTAGTGCGTCGCGCCCTTCGACAGCGCCTCGCGCCCCGCCTCGACGATGTGGGCGGGGGTGTCGAGGTCGGGGTCGCCGCGGCCCAGCGCGATCACGTCGGTGAGCTTCGAGGCGATGTCGAGCATGCGGGTCCGCACGGACGACTGCTTGATCTTCACGCGGTCGGCGATGCGGGCTGAGGCGGGAACGGTCGCGGCGGTTGCGGTCACGGATGCACTCGTCATTTGCGGTCCACGGAACGGGGATCGAGGACCTGGCTGAGGCGGTCGCCCAGGAGGTTCACGGCCATGACGACCAGGAACAGGGCGAGGCCGGGAAAGATCATGGTCCACGGCGCGTAGCGCATGTATTCGCGGCCGGAGTTGAGCATGGCACCCCACTCCGGCGTCGGCGGCTGCGCGCCGAGGCCGAGGAAGCTCAGCGTCGCCGTGGTCAGGATGGCGTTGCCGAGGTCGAGCGTGCCGAGCACGACGAGGGTCGGCACGGCGTTGGGAAGCAGGTGGCGCAGCATGATGCGGATGTCGCCGGCGCCCAGCGCCCGCGCCGCCTCGATGAAGGGCTGCTCCTTCACCACCAGCACCGCGCCGCGGATGACGCGCGCGAACCGCGGGACGCCTGCGATGGCCACGGCCAGAACCACGTTGACGAGACCGACCCCGAGGACGGAAACGACGAGGATCGCCTTCACGATCTGCGGGAAGCCGAGCAGAACGTCGATGAAGCGCGATCCCCACTCGTCGACGCGCCCGCCGACATAGCCGAGCACGATGCCGATCAGGCTGCCGGTGAGCAGCGACAGGGTGACGGTGGCGAGGCCGATCGCGATCGAATAGCGCGCGCCGTAGACGACGCGGGAGAACACGTCGCGGCCGTGCAGGTCGGTGCCGAACCAGAAGTCGGCCGAGGGCGCGGAAAGGCGCGGTCCCAGATCGGTCTCGGTCCAGTCATACGGCACGATCCACGGCGCAAAGAGCGCCATGAGCACGATCACGACCAGAACGATCGACCCGGCCAGCGCGCCGGGATGGCGCACGAAGCGGCGCAGCGTGCGCAGGCGCTTGCCGCGGCGCGGCACGACGGCGGCAGCGGGAGAGGCCACGGCGCTCATGCGGACGCCCTCCCCATCCGGATGCGCGGGTCGATGACGCCGTAGAGGATGTCGATGACGAGGTTGACGAAGAGGTACGCCGCCGTGGTGTAGACGACGAGCGCCTGGACGAGCGGCATGTCCTTGGTGAGCACCGCCTCGACCAGCATGGTGCCGAGGCCGGGCCGGGCGAAGACGTTCTCGGTGACGACGGCGCCGCCGATCAGCACGCCGATCTGCACGCCGAGCAGCGTCACCGGCGGGATCATGGCGTTGCGCAGCGCGTGCTTGAAGACGATCTTGGACCGCGTCAGCCCCTTGGCCCGCGCAGTTCGGATGTAGTCCTGGCCCATCGCCTCGATGATCGAGGAGCGCACGAGGCGCGCGAAGCCGCCGGCGATGAAGAGCCCGACGGTGATGGACGGCAGGATCAGCGCGGGCAGGCCGCGCCCGACGATCGGCACCCAGCCGAGCACGTTGCCGAAGACCCAGATCAGCAGCATGCCGATCCAGAAGGAGGGCAGCGAGACGCCCATGAGCGCGAGCGTCATGCACAGCGTGTCGACCCAGCTGTTGGGCTTCACGCCGGCAAGCACGCCCAGCACGATGCCGACGAGCAAGCCCACCAGGAGGCCCCCGAGCGCCAGTTCCAGCGTCGAGCGGGCCTGTTCGAGGATCATCTTGCCGACCGGCTGGCGGGTGCGGAAGCTCTCGCCGAGGTCGCCCTTCGCCGCGCGGGCGAGGAAGGTGAAATACCGCTCCACCACCGGACGATCGAGCCCGAGGCGCTTGCGCTCGTTGTCGCGCACCTCCTGCGAGGCCGGCACACCGGCCAGCATCAGGTTCACCGGATCCCCCGGAATCACCTGCAGGACGACGAACACGATCGTCCAGGTGAACAGGAGGACCGGGATCATCCCGGCGATGCGGCGTAGGACGTAGGACATGAATCCCGGGTGTCGGTGGCTGCGGCTCGGTCAGGGGGAAGTCGTCGAGGCGCCGGAGGGTCCGGCGCCTCGGGTTGTCGGTCAGTTGGCGGGCTCGACGTCGTGCAGGCGGACCTGCCACTGGCCGGCCGCGTAGCGCAGGCCCTTCAGCTTGGCCGAGTGGACGACCGTCTGCACCTGGTCGTGGACGGGGAAGAAGATCGCGGCGTCCATGATCATCTTCTGCGCCTGCGAGTAGAGCTTGGCGGCTTCCGCGGGAGACGTCGCGGCGGCGGCGTCGCCGAGCAGCTTGTCCAGCGCCGGGTCCGCCCAGCGCGCCCAGTTGAACTTGAACTTGCCCGGCTCCGGGATGTTCGCGCTGGTGAACGGGATCGACAGCACCGAGGCCGAGTTGTTGACCCAGCGGATCGGCAGCAGGTCGTAGCCGTTGGCGAAGATCAGCTCGTCCTGCTTCTGCTTCAGGACGTTCTCGACCTTCACGTCGATGCCGACCCGCTTGGCGTCGCCCTGGATGGCCACGCAGGTTTCCGGCTCGAGCAAGCACGGCGCGTACACGCTGAGGGGCTGGCCGCCCTTCTCGCGGATGCCGCCGGCGCCCATCTTCCAGCCCGCGTCGTCGAGCAGCTTCGCCGCCTTGTCGCGGTTGAAGGGATAGTAGGCCTCGACCGCCTTGTCATAGTGCGGCGAGGACGGGGCGAGCGGGCCCCACGCCGGCTTGGCGAGGCCGAAGAACAGGTTCTGCGACAGCTTCGGCCGGTCGACCGAGAGCATGAACGCCTCGCGGACGGGCTTCTCCATGAAGGGGCCGCGCGAGGTGTTCAGCAGGATCCCGTAGGGCAGGCCGGCGGCGACGCCGACATTGGCCTTGAACTTGCCGCTGTCGCCGAGGCGCTTGGTGTCGAGCGGCGGCGTGATGTCGGAGATCTGCACCTCGCCGGCCTCGAGCGCGGCGACGCGGGTCGCGGCGTTCGGGATGAAGCGATGCACGATCTTGGCGACCTTGCTGGGCCCCTTGTTCGTCGAGAACTCCGGCGCCCACTTGTAGTCCGGGTTGCGCTCGAGAATGACCTCGCGGCCCTTCTCCCACGACACGAACCTGAACGGCCCCGTGCCGACGGGCGCCTGGGCGAAGCCGGTGTTGCCGAGCTTCTGCACTGCCGTCGGGCTCACCGGCGACAGCTCGTTCTCCGCAAAGGAGGACACGGCGTCGGCGAAGGGACGCTTGTAGCGCACGCGAATCTCGAACGGGCCGAGCACGTCGCTGCCCTCGTAGGGGC
>JAIYAB010000088.1 GCA_027489275.1 Hyphomicrobiales bacterium | reverse complement strand
CCGACCTCCACCGGACCGGCACGCGACGAAGGACGAGATGACGGCGGGTCCCGAAGCCCGGCCGGATCCACGAGAGGCGCCGCGCCCCCACCGCGGCGCCTCTCGGCGTTCGGGGGTAAATGTGCCCGCACGACGTTTTCTCGAGTCGATTACATCGTCAGCCTGACGGTAACCTTTACTCATCTTCATCCATTTTTACGGAACAATAGACGATGATTTAAACGTCGCACCTTAAGGTTGCACTCAATCAAGGGTGCACATCATGACTCACTTCAGCCGGTTTCGCGACGATGTTTCCGGGGGCTTCGCTCCCCTGTTTGCGGTGCTGCTGGTGCCGCTGATCATGATCGTGGGCATGGCGGTGGACTACGGACGTGTAGTTTACGCGCGAACCGCGCTCCAGGCCGTCGTCGACTCGACGACACTCGCTGTGACCAGCCCCAAATACACCGACCAGGATTCTGTGGAAGCGGCGGCCGAGAGGATCTTCAACGCTCAGTTGCGCGAAAAGTATGGCCTCGAGCTGCCGACGCAGCTGTCCGTTGAGCTCGGCCCCGACGGCAAGTCCGTGACAGTGCGGGCGAACTCGAACGTCAAGAGCACGCTTCTGGCAGCGGTCGGTTACCCCTACACGTCAATCGGGGCCCATGCGAAGGGCATGCGTGGACTGGACAATTCCGTCGAGGTCGCCCTCGTCCTCGATACCACCAACTCGATGAACGTCAGCGGCAAGCTCGCGAACCTGAAGACGTCGGCCAACATGATGGTCGACATTCTCACTGCCGACGGGCTGGATAAGGTCAAGTTCGCGGTGGTGCCATTCGCAAACTACGTGAACGTGGGCATGAGCAACCGCGGAGCGGCCTGGCTCTCGAACAGCAACGACTATTCGACGACCAGCACCTCTACGAGTTGCACCACGCCGAACACCACCTGCCAGACGTGGGTGACCCAGCCCAAGCAGACATGCGTCAATGTAAACTGCGTGCCGAAGCAAACCTGCACCACCAATGACGGCGTGCAGCCCTGCAAGACGACACAGCAGTGCCAGCAGCAATGCACCGTCACCGGTACGCAGCAGGTCTGCTCCGTGTGGAACAAGGGACCGCAGGTCTGCACGACGAAGACGACGACGACCAACTACTTCTGGAGCGGCTGCGTGCAATCGCGCCCGGCGCCGAACCACCTGCTCGACAACAACAATGGCGTTCCCTATCCCGCCCTCATGCTGACCACCAAGAACCAGCCCTGCGCCAGCCCGATCGTCCCGCTGACCACCAACAAAACGGTGGTGAAGGCCGCTATCAACGCGCTTGTCGCGAACTACGAGACCTATGTCCCGGCGGGGTTGAACTGGGGTTGGAATGTCCTGTCGCCGACTGCTCCCTTCACGGAGGGCGCCCCACACGACCCGAACAACCGCAAGCCCCGCAAGGCGCTCGTGCTCATGACGGACGGCGAGAACACGAAGTCCCTGAGCGGCACAATGCACAGCGGCAGCAACACGGCGAATGCCAATGGGTTGACGACGGCGCTGTGCAACAACATCCGCGCCCAGAACATCGAGATCTTCACGATCGCCTTCATGGTCACGATCCCGGCGACGCAGAACATGCTGAGGGGCTGCGCCACCAGCACGGACAACTTCTTCGACGCGACGGACGCGGCCGCGCTCGAGGCCGCCTTCAAGAAGATCGCCGCCCAACTGCAGACACCTTATCTCGGCCAGTAACGGGCCGAGCCGGCGCCGTCACGACACCACGATCACGATCTGCCCGGCTTGGCGGCCAGGCGGATCGTGCCTTATTGTGCGCAAGGCGCACAGGGGGTTGATGTGGTGGATCAGGACGGGGGCGAGGCCGGCGACCGCGACATGGTCGGCGGCCTTCAGAATGGCCTCGCCGTCATCGAGGCCTTCGACGAACGTCATCCCCGGCTGACCATCGCCGACGCCGCCAAGGCGACCGGCCTGACGCGTGCGGCGGCGCGCCGCTACCTCTTGACGCTGGCGCGTCTCGGCTACGCAGACCACGACGGCAAGTTTTTCTCCCTCACGCCGAAGGTGCTGCGCCTGGGCTATGCGGCGCTGTCGTCGATGACGATTCCCTCGCGCGTGCAGCCCTGGCTGGAGCGGATTTCCACGGAGGTCGGCGAATCCTCGTCCGCGGCCGTGCTGGACGACGGCGAGGTCGTCTACATCGCCCGCTCTGCGACGCGGCGGATCATGTCGATCGGGCTCGGCGTGGGCAGCCGGCTGCCGGCCTATTGCACGTCGCTCGGGCGGATGCTGCTCGCGGCGCAGGACGAGGCCTGGCTCGATGCGTATTTCGCGCGCGTTCCGCTGCGCGCGCTGACACCGCGGACGTTGACGTCGGCGACCGAGATCCGTGCCGCGCTCGAAATCGTTCGCCGCGAGGGCCATTGCATCGTCGACGAGGAACTCGAGCTCGGACTGCGGTCGGTCGCGGTCGCGGTGCGCGACGGATCGGGCAAGGTCCGGTGCGCAATCAATGTCGGTGTCCAGACCCACCGTATGTCCGTCCAGCAGATGCGCGACGAAATCCTGCCGCAGCTTCACGCGGCGGCCATGGATCTCAGCCGTATCCTGTAGCCCCCGAACGCCGAGAGGCGCCGCGGTGGGGGCGCGGCGCCTCTCGTCGATCCGGCCGGGCTTCGGGACCCGCCGTCGTCTCGTCCTTCGTCGCGTGCCGGTCCGGTGGAGGTCGGGGCCGGGCCGGCGCGCTGCGAAAGGTCACCGTCAACGTGTCGGCGCGGCTTCAGTTGCAGACGCGGACCCGGCGGGTGCCGGCGTAGTCGCCCCACGCGTCGTAGATCGGCTGGCGCTCGGTCCAGCAGGCGCGGCGGTAGCGCGGCGCCGGCTCGGCGTAGTAGGCCCGCGGCGCGCCGTAGGCCGGCGCCGTCATCGCGCCCACTGCCAGCGCGCCGAGCGCCAGCCCGCCCACCGCGCCGGCCGCGAACGCCGCGTTGCGGCCGTTGCCGGCCTGGGCCGGCGCGGAGGCCAGCGTCGCCGCCAGCGCGAGCGCGGCGACGGCCGCGGCGGCACTACGCTTCAGGCTCTGCATGGGGACGTTCGACATGGCGGTCTCCTCTGGGTCTCTGGTTCGGTGCCGGCGCGTCGTGCCCCGGCGTTGAAGAGACCCTAGCCCGCGCCTGCGTCGGCCGGTGTGCGCTGCCGCACGCGGCGCAGCCCGCGTCGGGGCCAGCCCGGCGTCCCGCGCGGGGCGGTCATTCGCCGCCGCCGCGGGCGCTGGACAAGCCGCCGGCCAGCCTGTCAGGTGACCCTCCGCGGTCCTCCGCTCCGGTCCCCTATCCATGAACGACACATCGCCCGGCCCCGCCGTACAGCTCACCCAGGGCGCGACTTTTCTCGACGACATGCGATGGAGCGCGCGGTGGCACTGAAGGGCGGCGCTCTCTCGCTGCCGCGCCCCGGGCCGGGGGAGGTTCTCGTGGTCATCGCGCAGCGCCGGACGGACATTGACGGCATGGCTGACGCCATCGCCGGATGCGCGGCCGCCGATCTCGCCCAGGCGACCGCCTTCCTCCATGATGGCAAGCGGACCGCGTTCCTGGCCGGGCGGCGCCTGGCGAGGGCCGCACTCGAAGCGGCGACGGGAAGAGCGGGGGCATCCTTCATCCTGGTTCCCGACGCCAACGGCCGCCTCGACGTTCACGGCGAGCAGGGCCTCTCCGTATGCTTCAACATCAGCCACGGCCGGATGCATGACGCAGCCGCTGTCGCCCTTGGCGTCCGCATCGGGATCGACATCGAGGAGCTTGCCCCTCCCGACCGGGACGGCGTCGCCGAAACCGTGATGTCGGCATGGGAGCTCGGGCACTTCATGAGCCTTCCTGCACACGAGCGCGACCGGGCGTTCCTGCGGCTGTGGACGCGGAAGGAAGCCGTGATGAAGGCCGCGGGCGTCGGGTTCCTCGTCGAGCCGCGCGGCTTCGGCGTCGGCGTCGGCGACGTGCCCGCGATCGTCCCGGCCGGGGCAGGCGGCTTGCCCGGCGGACCCTGGTTCGTCGTCGACCTGCCGGGCTCCGTGCCGGGTGCCGTGGCGGTGGAGGGGGAACGGCGGGACCTGCGGATTGTGCACGCGTGACGCGGTGCAGGGAGGCGAGACACTCGCACCCCCCCGATCGTATCCATCCTGCTTCGACCGGTTAATGCGCTTGCTGTCGAAGCACCAGACCTTCTCTTCCGACGTTTCCAGACGACGCAGCAAGCATCCCGTGTTTGCCCGATCGACCTTCTCGCTCCGGCGCAGCTCCGTCTTTCGTAGTCAATCCAGCGGATGAACCTGCCTTTCCTCAATTTATGACTAATCCAGAGGTGCAACTTCAGGTGGTTGCCTTCGGCTTCTCGTTCGGCGAACGTGAATGGACAGGAGCCGGGCGCCATGTTGGACAAAACAGTGATTGCCTCTGACGCGAGCGGCGAGGCGCGATCCGCCCCGCCGGAGTTGGCGGTGATCATCCCGACGTTCAACGAGGTCGGCAATGTTCGGTCGCTGGTGGACAAGCTCGACGCCGCCCTGGCCGGGATTGCCTGGGAGGCCGTTTTCGTCGACGACGATTCGACGGACGGAACGGAAAAAGAACTCGAGTCAATTGCCCGGGACGACCCGCGCGTGCGGATCATTCGCCGCATCGGGCGTCGCGGATTGAGTTCGGCCGTGGTGGAAGGGATGCTCGGCACTATCGCTCCCTGTCTCGCCGTCATCGACGCCGATCACCAGCATGACGAAACGCGCCTGCCGTTGATGCTCGAGATCCTGCGCTCCGGCGAAGCGGAGATCGTCAT
>JAIYAB010000430.1 GCA_027489275.1 Hyphomicrobiales bacterium | reverse complement strand
TTCTTCGGCGTGTCGATGAATTTCGGCATCGACTTCACCGGCGGCACCCTGATCGAGGTTCAGGCGAAGGCCGGCAAGGCCGACATCTCGGCCATCCGCGAAGCCTCCGTGGACCTCGTCGTCGGCGAGATCGAGGTTCAGGAGTTCGGCGACAGGGGCGAGGTCTCCATCCGCTTCGGCCTCCAGCCGGGCGCGACGCAGCAGGAGCGCGAGCGGGCGCAGCAGCAGGCGCTCGAGCGGTTCCGCACCACCTTCGAGAAGGATTACGAGTTCCGCCGCGTCGAGGTGGTCGGTCCCCGCGTGTCCGGCGAACTGGTGCAGTCGGGAACGCTCGGCGTGGTCCTCGCCATCGTCGGCGTGCTCGTCTACCTGTGGTTCCGCTTCGAGTGGCAGTTCGCCGTCGCGGCCGTCATCGCGACCATGCACGATCTCGTGCTGACGATCGGCTTCTTCGCGATATCGCAACTCGAATTCAACATGACGGCCATTGCGGCCATCCTCACCATCGTCGGCTTCTCGCTCAACGACACGGTGGTCGTGTTCGACCGCATCCGTGAAATGATGCGCAAATACAAGAAGATGTCGACTGACGACCTGCTCGACATCTCGCTCAACGCCACCTTGTCGCGCACCATCTACACGTCGGTGACGACCATGCTGGCGCTTGTCGCGCTGGTGCTGTTCGGCGGGCAGGTGATCCAGAGCTTCTCCTACGCCATGCTGTTCGGCGTGGTGGTGGGGACCTACTCGTCCATCTTCATCGCCGCGCCTGTGCTCATCTATCTGGGCCTCAAGGTCGGCGCCGAGGCTCCTGCGGGCGTCACGGCGGGGGACGGCGCGTCGTCCAAGGCGCGGCGGCGCGGAACGGGCGAGAGCCCGGCGCAATGAGCGGCAGGCCCCGCTACGAGGGCTTCGTACCGGGCCGGCACCAGATCGATTCCTACGGCAACGGCGGGTTCCGCTTCGCGGACATGTCCCACCGCGGCTCGCTCCTCGTCCTGCCGGGCGGAATTCACGCCTGGCCCGTCGTGTCTGCCGCCGACTTGACCCCCGCCGCTTTCGCGCCAGTTGTCGCGGAGGCCGCCGCGATCCGGATCCTCCTGGTGGGGACCGGTCGCGAAGCGGTTTTTCTCCCGAAGGCGATCCGAGAGATCCTGAGGGACGCGGGGATCGGGGTCGACGTCATGCAGACAGGAGCCGCAGCCCGCACCTACAACATCCTCGTCGCCGAGGATCGCCCCGTCGCTGCGGCCCTGATCGCCGTCGACTGAGGATCGATCCCGATGTCGTCCATGGCCGAGGGTTCGTCCCCCGCCTTTTCTCCCCCGTTCTCCGACGCATCGCTTGCCGCCGAGTTGCGCGCGCAGGATCGCGACCGGTGGGTGTCGACGCTTTTTGCGCCGGCGCGCCATCGCGACGGCCTCGTCGCGCTGTATGCCTTCAACCTCGAAATCGCGCGGGTGCGCGACATCGTCTCGGACCCGCTGCCCGGCGAAATGCGCTTCCAGTGGTGGCGCGACCTGCTGTCCGGGCAGGCGCGCGGCGACGTCGGCTCGCATCCGGTCGCTGCCGCGCTCCTGCGCGCCATGGCGCGCTACAACCTGCCGGCAGCCGCGCTGTCGACGCTGATCGAGGCGCGGACCTTCGACCTCTACGACGACCCGATGCCGTCGCTGAACGACCTCGAAGGCTATTGCGGCGAAACCTCTTCGATCATCATCCGGCTGGCCACCTTCATCCTCGCCGACGGCGCCGATCCGGGCGGCGCGGACCTCGTCGGCCATGCCGGCGTCGCCTTCGCGCTGACGGGGCTGCTGCGTGCGCTGCCGTTCCATGCGTCGCGTGGGCAGGTGTTCCTGCCGGCCGACATGATGAAGGACCACGGCGTCACCCGCGACGACGTGCTCTCGGCCCGTGATACGCCAGGCCTGCGGGCGCTGTTGGCGGAACTGCGGGCCCGGGCGCGGCATCATCTGGCGGAGACGAGGCTGGCCATCGGCAGCATCGGGCCGGCGCTTGCCCCGGCGCTCCTGCCCGTCTGCCTCGTGGAATCCTATCTGCGGCAGATGGAGGCGAAGGGATACGCGCCGTTCCGGACGCCTGTGTCGATACCGGACTGGCGGGCCATCTGGACGGTCTGGCGCGCTGCGCGGCGGGCGCGCTGCGCCTGACGTTCAGGCGGCCGCGCTGCGGTCCTCGCCGGGACCGGAGAGCCAGGAGTCCATGTCCGCGCGTGCGCGGTCCGTCAGCGCCCACTTGCGCGCAAGGGCCTTTTCCGTCCCGCGCAGACGCTTTCCATCGGCACTGCGCGGCGCTTGCGCGAGCGGCGGGAAAAGCCCGAAATTGACGTTCATCGGCTGGAACGAGCGCGGTCCCTCGTCGATGGTCTCGATGTGCCCGCCGGTGATGTGGTTGAGCAGCGCTCCGATTGCGGTCGTGGCGGGCGGGCCGGCGGGCTCGTGGCCAAGGCGTTCGGCGGCGGCGAAGCGGCCGGCCATGAGGCCGACGGCGGCACTCTCGACGTAGCCTTCGCAACCGGTGATCTGCCCGGCGAAGCGCAGGCGCGGTTGCGCCTTCAGGCGCAGAAGCGGATCGAGCAGGCGCGGCGAGTTGAGGTACGTGTTGCGATGCAACCCGCCGAGGCGGGCGAACTCGGCGTTCTCCAGCCCGGGGATGGTGCGCAGCAGGCGCACCTGCTCGGCGTGCTTCAGCTTGGTCTGGAAGCCGACGAGGTTGTAGAGCGTGCCCAGCGCGTTGTCCTGGCGCAGCTGGACGACGGCGTGGGGCTTCACGGTGGGGTCGTGCGGGTTCGTCAGGCCCACGGGCTTCATCGGCCCGTGCCGCAGCGTCTCGCGGCCCCGCTCCGCCATGATTTCGATCGGGAGGCAGCCGTCGAAATAGGGAGTATTGGCCTCCCACTCCTTGAAGGACGTCTTCTCGCCGGCGAGCAGGCCGTCGACGAAGGCCTCGTACTGGGCCTTGTCGAGCGGGCAGTTGATGTAGTCGGCGCCCGTGCCGCCTGGCCCGGCCTTGTCGTAGCGCGACTGGAACCAGGCGACGTCCATGTCGATGCTGTCGCGGTAGACGATGGGGGCGATGGCGTCGAAAAAGGCGAGCGCGCTCTCGCCGGTGAGGCCGCGTATGGCCTCGGCCAGGGCCGGGGAGGTGAGGGGGCCTGTCGCGACGATCACGCTGGACCAGTCCGCCGGCGGCAGGGCGTCGACCTCCTCCCGCGCGATTGAGATCAGGGGATGCGCCTCGAGCGCGGCCGTCACGGCAGCGGAGAAGCCGACCCGGTCGACCGCCAGCGCGCCGCCTGCCGGCACCTGGTGCGTATCGGCGCTGGCCATGATCAGCGAGTTCATCCGCCGCATCTCGGCGTGGAGCAGGCCGACCGCATTGGCGCGCGAATCGTCGGAGCGGAAGGAGTTCGAGCAGACGAGCTCGGCCAGCCCGTCGGTGTGGTGGGCCTCGGTTCCGCGGACGGGACGCATCTCGTGCAGGACGACGGGAACGCCGGCCTGCGCGATCTGCCAGGCCGCTTCCGAGCCCGCCAGCCCGCCGCCGATGACGTGAACCGGATCCTGCTTCATGCCCTGCCCTCCAGACACCGACTATCGAGGTGATCAGGTAGCGCAATGCGCGCGGCTTGGCACCCTCCGGGTGAACCGATCACGCGCGGCCGGCCGTCGCGGTGGCCGAAACGCAAAGCGCCCGCCAAGAGGGCGGGCGCTGCGTCCGTTCAGCCGGGGAGGGGAGGACGGCCGTCGGGAAAGGGAAGGCGTGGCCTCAGCGGGCGTGCTTCTTCGCGATGAAGCGAATGTCGCCGCGGGAAATGCCGAGATCGCTCAGGTCGCGATCCGAGAGCTGCGACAGCTCGCGGACGGTGGTGCGATAGCGGTTCCAGTTGCGCAGGCGCTTGGCAAGCTTGTCGACGTTCAACATGACGTGTCTCCAGTTCGTGGTGCAGTGCGGTAACGCGTTGCCTGGCTTGAAGGTTTACCTGTTGCCGGGCCGCGTTTCCGCGTTGAATTGCTGCACTGCATATACGACCGGCCTACGAGCTGGACCAGAACCGTGTCAACACTCCTGACCTAATAAAAATGCATGGCTCCGCCAGAAATCGTTAACACTTGATCGAATCGCGCATGGCGAGCGTCACCCGTCGCTGCTGGGATTCCAAGGCTTTGCAAGGCGTTGCGCAGGATTCGAGTCAAATGACCCGGCCATCGGACCCGACCGGACACCGCCGGCACTGCGTGGCCGGCATGGCTGTGGCGGCATACGACCTTCAGGCTACTCCGCGGCCTGCGAGCGGGCCTTGAGGGGCCGCCGGGCCAGCACCTCGCGCAGGAATCGCCCGGTGTGGCTGGCCTCCACCTTCGCGACGTCCTCCGGCCGGCCCTGCGCCACGAGGGAGCCGCCGCCGTCGCCGCCCTCCGGGCCGAGGTCGATCACCCAGTCGGCCGTCTTCACGACCTCGAGGTTGTGCTCGATCACCACGACGGTGTTGCCCTGCTCGACAAGCTCGTGGAGCACCTCCAGCAGCTTCGCGACGTCGTGGAAATGGAGGCCGGTGGTCGGCTCGTCGAGGATGTAAAGCGTGCGGCCGGTCGAGCGGCGCGACAGTTCCTTGGACAGCTTCACGCGCTGCGCCTCGCCGCCCGACAGGGTGGTGGCCTGCTGGCCGACCTTCACATAGTCGAGGCCGACGCGGGCCAGCGTCTCCATTTTCTCGCGGATGGCCGGCACCGCCTTGAACAGCTCGCCTGCCTCCTCCACCGTCATGTCGAGGACGTCGGCGATGGAGCGCTCCCGGTACTTCACCTCCAGCGTCTCTCGGTCGTAGCGCTTGCCCTTGCACACGTCGCAGGTGACGTAGACGTCCGGCAGGAAGTGCATCTCGATCTTGATGAGGCCGTCGCCCTGGCAGGCCTCGCAGCGGCCGCCCTTGACGTTGAAGGAGAAGCGGCCCGGCTGGTAGCCGCGCGCCTTCGCCTCCGGCAGGCCGGCGAGCCACTCGCGGATCGGCGTGAAGGCGCCGGTATACGTGGCCGGATTCGAGCGCGGCGTGCGCCCGATC
>JAIYAB010000076.1 GCA_027489275.1 Hyphomicrobiales bacterium | reverse complement strand
GTTGGTCAGCTGCGTCTCGATCGCCACGTTGCCGGCCGTGCCGGTCGTGCCGCCGGCGGCAGCGCCGTTCGTCCAGGCGCCCGCGGCGCCCGTCGCGACGCCGAGAGCCGTCGCGGTGAGGGCGCCGGTCGCGAGGTTCTGAATGCCGAGCGTCGAGGTCGTCGACGAGGAATCGAACTTCACGTTCAGCTTGTCGCCCTTGAGCAGGTTGATGCCGCCGTAACCCGAATTCTGCATCAGCTGGTCGGCCTGGGCGAGAATCGTGTTGTACTGCGTCATCAGCGAGGCGCGGGTCGAATCGTCCGAGGTGGCAGCCGCGGAGTTGGCAAGACCCTGGGCGGTCTGGAGCAGCTTCGTCATGCCGTCGATGCCGCTGGAGGCGGCTTCGATCGTCTTGACGGCCTGGCCCATCGCGTCCTGGAGGTTACCCAGGTCGCCGGCGCGGCTGTTGAGGCCGGCCGCCGTGAAGAAGTTCAGCGGGTTGTCGATCGCGGTGTTGACCTTCTTGCCGGTGGCAAGGCGGGTCTGCGCGACCTGCGCATCCTGAGTGGCCTTCTGGATCGACGTGAGTGCATCACGAATGCCGGAAGAGAGAGTGACGCCAGACATTTTGGTTTTCCTTCTGGGGTTGCATCGAGCCTTTCTTGCTCGTGCCCAGAGGTTGTCCGTGGCGACTTAATCAATCATGAATTGCGTAGCTTCAGTCTCTGCGTGGTAAACGAACGGAAAGCCGTCGTTTACGTCTTCAGGGCATCGATCAATACATTGTTAAGGAAGGCAAAGCGGGCGTCAATTTCCGAGCCGTTCAAGGCGCCTCGAACCGACGTATGACCGCAGCTACATCGAGGACCGAGTGTCGTCCGGCGACAGCACTCGTCGGCGGTGAGCCGAAATGCGCGAAGCCGCAGATCTCGTCCGCCATGATCGCTTCGGAATCGGCATCCGTATCGCAGATCAGCCGCATGCCGGCTGGCATGTTGATCACTTCGCGCATCATGGCGAAGACCTTCTCGGTCGCGATGATGGTCTTCAGGTTGGCGCGCTGATACTCGATCACCACGCTTTCCATGGCCGCGAGCGTCATCGCCTCGGCGGCCGCGTTGTCGTCCAGGCCGACGATACCGTAGGCGAGGAGGCGGCGGTGCAGGTGCCAGGCGGTGAGCCAGTTGCGGTGCATCAGATGCAGGCGCAGCGCGACGCCCATGCGGACGTTGGTGAAGTCCTGCATGCGGCGCGCCAGGCTCGGAACCCCGTCGGGGGACGCGTAGGCGTCGCGCGTGAAGAAGGACGCGAAGTACTCGAGGCCGCCACGGTACTCGTCCCAGCCCTCCAGCGTCTCGCGGTTGCCGACCTGCACGTCGCCGCGCGACATGGCCGTGACGATGGCGAAGGGTTCGGGGGCGAACAGGACGTCCGTGCGCATGAGTGCGTGCGCGAGATGGGCAAAGAAATGGTAGGCCTGCGAACCATGCGTCGCCAGGATCTCGGGGATGAGGTCCGTGCGCACGATGAACCACTCCGGGAACACGTGTGCGGAGAGCATGTAGTCCATGCAGTCCCCATGCTGGCCCTTGCCGAACCGCTTTTCAGTCTCGAGCGGCCACGACGTGCCGAAGATCTTGTTGTTCTTCGTCTCGTCGAGCAGAAACCACGGCGCGTGGATGACGCCGATTGATTTGTCCGCCTCCAGCCGGTCGATGTACTTCTCGACGATCTCGGGGATGAGCAGGTCGTCGTTGCCGGCGTAGATCGCGTACTTGCCGCGCGCGGCCCGCATCGCCCCGAGGAAGTTGGGACGGAAGCCCTTGTTCTTGTCATGCCTGACATAGCGGATGCGGTCGTCGATTTTCATCCAGTCGGCGATGATCTCCGGCGTCTCGTCCGGGGTGCAGTCATCGTGGATGACGAATTCCAGGGAGTGCTTCGAGGCGGCGAAGACATCGCGGTGATACCGCATGAAACGCTCGACCTTCATCGGCCGGCCGTAGGTCGGAAGGACGATGGAGATCGTCGGTCGTGCGGAGGCCGCGCGCGGCGCGGGCGATGCCTTCGGAGCGTCGGCGTCGTGGGGGACGGCTTCGGCGGCCAGCATGGGTATCTCCCGGGTCGTCGCTTGTGACGGGTCGCGTGCCGTCGGTCAGAGATGGAAGTGCTTGGCGTAGCCGTCGGCGAAGACCAGATCGCGCGCGCGGCCGATCGGGACCTCGGAGAACAGTCGCTCGACGCCGTAGTGCTCGAGATCGAGGTCCATGAAGGTCTCCATGATCTCGAAATAGTTCCGCTCGAGCACGTCGCTCGACGGATCCAGATTCGTGACGAACACCAGGCCGGTGGGCGCGGCGTCCGTGAGTAGGATCTTCAGGTCGGGGCGGTACTGGCGCAGGATCGGCACGAGCTTCCAGACGTCGCCGGCCCAGAAGTCGGGATGGCGCGAGGCCTCGCGGCGCGGGTCGCCCATGTCGCGCGCAGTGATGAGCGCGTCGCCCGGCAGGCAATCGTGCATCACGACGACTGAGTTTCGCCGGCAATGCTTCTCCGTGTTGATGAAGTCTCGCAGCAGGTACTCGAAGCGATGCATGCCGTCGAGGAAGGCCAGGTCGATCGTCGAGCCGAACAGCGCCGCGGGGCTGTAGCGGCGAAAGAAGTCATCGCTCGTCATCTGGAAGAGCATGGTCAGCGGGCGCGGGCCCACCGTGTCGCCGGCGATGTGGAACTGCGGGTCGACCGCGATCGTGTCGCAGGAGGCCAGCCGCAACGTACCGCCGGTGAAGGTCCCGATCTCGAAATAGTTGCGAGGCTGCAGGCCCTGATGAATGGCACGCAGGACTTCCGCATAATTGAGGCCGCGGACGCGGTCGAAGAAATCCTGGGGCGGAACGTGCTGGTTCATGACGGTTTCCCCGGTCTCAGGCGGCGGCGCGCGCGAGGGATTCGTTGTGCTGGTTCACCATCCACACGAGGTGCGCCAACTCGGAGACGAGGATGTCCTTGCCCCAGTTCAGGAAGTCGGACAGCAACTCGTCGTGGCTCTTTGGTGGCGGAGTGGACGGATCCTGCATCGTCTTCACGGCCACGAGAAGGCCCGCGAACTCGTCCGCCAGCGCCGGCAGGGTCCAGCTTCGCAGGACGAGGCGGAGTTGGCGCTCGTTCTCGCTCATCAGCGGACGGGGAAGCGGCGTCCCGCTGTCCAGCGTGGGCACGATGAAGGTGACGATCTCCTCGACGTTCTCGATGTAGCGTGCGCGCAGCGCATGCTCGCTCGATCGCTTCCGACGGAAATCGAGACCGCAATAGTCTTCGTACTGCGCAAGGCTGCGCGCCTCGCCCAGGTCGAAGAGCGGCAGGTCACGCAGAACCTCCGGGTCTTCGCTCAGCGCGTGATCGCTGATGTGGTTGAAGCGGCGATAGGCCCGGACGGATCGCTGCTGGCGCGCGAGCTCGAACGCGGCGCCCTCCGCCCCACGACGCTTCACCGTGTTGTTGCGTTGGAACTGGTGCCACACGGTCTGCTCGCGGGCGAGGAACACGTCCCAGCCATGCGTGTAGAGGCGCATGGCGTAGGTTACTTCCTCCGTCTCGAAATGCTGATACGGGTCGTAGGGAACCTCTTCGATCATCGACGATCGCGAGAAGAGAGCCCCGGCCATGATGAAGGGCATCCGATGGCGGCCCTCGATGCGCTTGCCCTGCCACACGCCAGTGAAGCGCAGCGCGCCGTCCTCGAGGAACCCGTCGGTCCGGATGAGACCGGGATAGACATCGGGGATGAGATCGCCTGGGGTCAGGTAGGGCGGGGCGCAGGAGGCCAGCACGGGCTTGTCGCTGTCGCACTCGGCAAGTTCGCCGATCAACGTGGTGTCCCAGCCCTGGGCGAAGCGCATGTGGCTGTCGGTCTGGAGGAAGAACTCCTCGCCGCGCCACATCGCTTGGGCGAGGAAGCGGGCCCAGCATACGCCCTTCGTCTCGCGCCAATCGTAGAGCAACTCGCGGATCTGACCGGGGCGCGGCGGAGCGACGTCGAAGAGGTCGCGGTCGAACTTGGGGTCGAACTGCGAGACGAGGCCGAGGTGGATGCGCTCGGGCCTGTCGGCCTTCTCGAACATGTCCTTGATGGTGAGCTGGCACTCCGGATCGCGGAACGACACGATCGAGACGAAAATCCGGTCCTTGCCCCAGTCGGGGCCGGCCTGCGCGGGATCCTCAGGCGCACGGACGGCAAGCGCGCGTTCGTAGTCCCGCTGGAAGGCGGGGTCGCTCAGGCGGGCGTCGCGCAGGAGGGCCATTGGAACCTCTGATCCGGATAGACCGGGCGACAGTGCGCCGTTCTTGGTAAACACTCGGTTAAGTTGTTAGAAACAAAGGTTTCTACCAGAGGGAACAACACCACGAGGAACAAAGCGAAAGGCGCGCCCTGAGGCGCGCCTTTCGAGAAGACGGGCAGTGGCGAAGCTGGCGTCAGCTGAAGAGCCGCAGGACGCCCTGTTCGCGCTGCGAGGCAAGGGAGAGGGATGTCTGCGCGAGCTGCCCGCGGGTGTTGAGCGAGATCAGCTTGGCGCCTTCCTCGTTGGTGTCGGCGAGGATCAGGTTGTCGGCGCCGGTCTTCAGGTGGTTGATCATCGACATGGTGAAGTCCTGCCGGGTCTTTACGATGGCCTGATTGGCCCCGAGCCCGCTGGCCTCCGCGCGCAGCGTGGCGATGGCCCCGCTGAGGCTGGTCAACATGCGCTGGATGGCGGCATCGCCGATCGTGTCGCTGGCGCCGTTCGTCCATACCAGCGTGCCGCCGCTCGCCGGGTTGAGGCCGAGGTTGGTCGACGTCAGCGCGCCAGTGCCGTTGGCCGCCGCAGCGGTCCGCACGCCCAGCGTCGACGTCGTCGCGGACGTGTCGAACTTCACCGTCAGCGTATTGCCGTTCAGCAGGTTGATGCCGTTGTAGCCCGAGTTCTTCATCAACTCGTCGGCCTGGGCGAACAGCGTGGCGACCTGGGCCTGAAGCGAGGCCCGCGTGCCCGCGTCGCTGCTGGCCGCCGCCGAGTTCGCCAGACCCTGCGCCGTCTGCAGGAGCTTGGTGATCCCGTCGATGCCGGAGCTCGCCGCCTCGATCGTCTTGGCCGCCTGGCCCATGGCGTCCTGGAGGAGCGCGAGGTCGTTCGCCCGATCGTTCAGGCCCGCCGCCGTGAAATAGTTGAGCGGGTTGTCGATCGCGGTGTTGACCTTCTTGCCGGTCGCCAGCCGGACCTGTGCCTCCGACGCCTGCTGGGTGGTGCGCTGGATCGTCAGGAGCGCATCGCGGATGCCCGACGATAGGGTGACTTCGGCCATGGTATTCTCCAGTGGCGGACTCGGAGTTCGTGGCCGGTAGGGTTAACGACAATCCCTAATTGAACGTTAAGGTAGTAGATAAATTGGAAGAATATCGCGAGTTGCATCACCAAAAGTCTGGCTGATGTCTCTGCAGGGGCCTCTCAGCGTCGGCGGGAGCCCCAGAGGTCGATGACGTAGCGTGCCAGAGCCACGGTTGTCAGGTTGGCCTGGAGGTAGCGGACCATCGACTCCGACAGTTCGCTCCACCGCTCGAAGCCTTCGACCGTCCTGAAATAATCTTCGCCGCCGTTGACGACCAATGCGTTGAGCTCGTGGATCTCATAGCGCGGGAACCGGTACATCGTTCCGAGCGGGCAGGCGTCGAGGTTGAGAAAGAAGGGCACGCACCGATTGGCCATGATTTCGTAGTGGCGCAGGCAATCCCAGCCGGCCTTCTTCATCGTATAGCCGAACAGAGCTGACCGGTAATCGTTGTAATAGGCATCTTCCGAATCGTAGATATATGTATTTCTGTCGCGCGGATCGATATAGGCGAAGACTTTCGTCTTTTCCGCGGACGCGCAGATTTTTTCCTCGGGAATGCCGAACCAGATGGGCTCGACCTTCGATCCGTGTTCCGGCGTCATTTCGCGCTTCAGGTAGATCCCGCGGCCGAAGACGGGCCAGTACAGCGCCTGCGAGAAGTCCTCGCCGTCGACGAACACGATCTCGTTCGGCGCGTAGTGCGCCAGCACATCGGTCAGATGATCCTGGCAGCGGAAGATGCTGCCGTAGACGACGAGGTCGAAGTGCCGGGCGCGGATCTTCGCGGCGATGTCGTCGCGGTCCACGCCGGCGTCGTCGCCAAGCAGGCCGAAGAGCGTGAAGCCGCGGCCGTAGAGCTGGGCTTTGGCGGCCGGGTTCGTGGCGAAGGTTGATGCGTACATGTAGTCGATGCGGTTCACCTCGACGAGGTCCGCCCCCAGCAGCGATCGCAGCCCATGGAAGAGCATGTCGCACTGGTAGTCGGGATAGGCGCCGCCCGAGACGAACAGGATCTTCAAGGTTGGCACTCCGCGGTGATTCCCGCGGAAGTATGTCGGAAGCCAAGGGGCCTCGCCAGCCGGCGCAGGCTGAGCAGGCAGCGGGCTCTGAGGACTTCCGCCGAACCCGGCCTGCGTCAGCTCGGATCGCCCCGCAAGCCTGCCGCGAGGTTGCGGTTGATCAACGCCAGGACGAGGATTTCGTCACGGGAGGGATCCTGCGCCACCTTGCGGGTCTGCGTGAAGACGAGCGCCGCCGTCCACGCAACCTGCTTGGCTATGTCTAGCGGCAGATGGCAGTTGGGGCTGGTCGCATCGTCGGCGATGGCTTGCCAGGCCTCGCAGTTGCGCTGAAGCGCACGCATAAGGGGGCGCACGTCTTCGAAGTCGCCGGTGGAGAGCGCTTCGAGTTCACCTGC
>JAIYAB010000030.1 GCA_027489275.1 Hyphomicrobiales bacterium | reverse complement strand
CCCTGGAAGTAGGCGCCGACAGGGTCCGGAAGGGCCGACTTCTCGGCTTCCATCGCGTGCGCCGTGTGGTCCTCGGCGCGGTCCTGCGGCTTGTAGCCCAGCGCGAAGGCGGCGGAGTTGTCGTACCAGGAGGCGGCGTTGTTCGAGACGCCGTAGACGATGGTGTTGTGGATCGAAGGATGCTCGAGGCCGATCGTCACGAGCTGGGCAAGGTCGCGCGCGCTGATCCAGATGGCGAGCGCGCGGGCGGAGCCCGGCAGGTCGAAGGCGTTGCCGATGCGGATGTGCAGGCTCTTCACGCCGTACTTGTCGGCGTAGAGCGCGCCGACGTCCTCGCCCCAGCACTTGCTGAGCCCGTAGCGGCTGTCCGGCCGGCAGGGAACTTCGACGCCGATCGTCTGGCTGCGGGGATAGAAGCCGACGGCGTGGTTCGACGAGCCGAAGATCACCCGCTTCGCGCCCTTGCGGAACGCCGCCTCGTAGACGTTCCAGGTGCCCACGATGTTGCCCTTCAGGATGTCCTCCCACGGGCCTTCGGTGGCGACGGCGGCGAGGTGGATGATGGCGTCGACGCCCTCCACGGCCTTCTCGACGGTGGCCATGTCGGACACGTCGCCCACCATGCACTCCTCGTTGGGGCCGAGATCCTCGATCGGCACGCGGTCGAGGATGCGCATCAGCGAAAAGCGGCCGCTGAATTCCTTGCGGAGCTTGCGCCCGACGCCGCCGGCGCCGCCGGTCATGAGCACTTTCATGGAGGTCTCCCGAATGGTCGTTGTCAGCGAAGGAGTTTCTGCCGCAGCGCGCCCGGCAGCACGAAGACGCTTCCCGAGGCGGGCGCCTCGGCAAGCTGCTGCGGCGACAGGCCGATGCGGCTGGAGGTGACGAACAGGGCGTCGCCGTCCGGTCCGCCGAAGGCGAGCCCGGTGGGGCGGGGCACGGGCAGCGGCAGGAAGCGCATGTCCGAGCCGTCCGGCTCGAGGCGGGCGAGGCCCCAGCCGTCCCACAGCGCCACCCACAAGCGACCTGCGCCGTCGAGCGCGATCGCGGTGGGCCGCCCGTGGATCGGGTCGATGCGGGCATGGACCGTCTGGTCGGCGAGCAGGCCGGACGCGTCGACGCGCCAGGCGAGGACTTCGCCGCGCTCCGGCAGCACCGCGTAGAGCCGGCGGCCGGGGATGTCGGCGACGATGTCGGCGACCGTGCCCTCGGGCGTCGCCGCATGCTGGAACCGGTCGGTCAGCCGATAGATTCCGGTGGCGAACCCCTCCGCCGGACCGTCGCCGACGGCCAGCCACACCGCATCGCCGTCGGCGCTGCAGGCCGCGGTGACGGCGGCGTGGAAGGCGTCCGGCGCGCGGGCGTCGTGAGGCGCCTGCCGGCCCTCGCGGTCCAGCACGATCATCCCCTGCGCCGATGATACGAACCAGCAGCCGTTGCCGAGCGGAGCCATGGCCCGCACCGGCAGGTCGAAGCGCGCCAGCACCTCGGCGCCGCTGCCGGCGGGGTCCTCGCGCAGCACGGCAGGCGCCAGCGCGTCGAGCCACATCAGCCGGCCGAGGCCCTCATCCCAGCAAGGGCTCTTGCCGAAATAGGACTTCTCGGCGGCGAGCAGCGACACCGCGCCAGGGTCGGCGCGGCCCTTGCCGCGGCCGCCGCTGCGCTGGCGCACCGCCTCGGCGAGCCGGCGTGCGGCGGCGGCGACCTCGGGGCCGAGCTGATGCGCGCGGTCGGGAGTCATGCGGTAGGTCGGGCCGGAGACGGTGAATGCGCCCAGCGATCCCTCCCCGTCCGGCGAGACGGCCGCGCTGACGCAGCGCGCGCCCTCCATGAACTCCTCGTCGTCGATGGCATAGCCGCGCAGGCGGAACAGGTCGAGCTGCGAGCGCAGCTGCGCCGGCTCGGTGATGGTGCGATCGGTGAGCGGGTCCAGCGCGAGGCGCGCGAGCACCTGTTCACGCTCGGCCTGCGGCAGCATGGCGAGGTGGGCCTTGCCCATGCCGGTGCAATAGCGCGGGCGCCGGGAGCCCCGCGGCGCGCCCGTCCGCATCTGGTAGGCGCTCTCGGCCTTCTGGATGATGATCATCTCGCTGCCGGCGGGCACGGCGAAGTACACCGTTTCGCCGGTCAGCTCGCGCAGCCGCCGGATCTGCGCCATGGCCAGCAGCGGCAGGTCCTGCGCGGGCCAGACCGCCTGGGCGTAGTCGAGGAACTTGAAGCCGGGAAAGTAGCCCTGCGTCGCCGGGTCGACGCGCACCATCCCGCGCTGCTGCAGCGTCTGCAGGATCCGGTAGACCGTGCTGCGCGGCAGGCCGAGCTCATCGGCCAGCGACTGCGCGCGATGATGCCCGGGCGCCCCGGCGATGAGGTCGATGAGATTCAGCGCCTTCACCACGAGCCCCGTCCCCGGCGCCGCGGCGGCCTCGGCCATCTCCCCCGTTTCCATCTTTCGCATCGACATAGGGTCGGCTTTCGGTTTGGCCGCAGACTAGGCAGGCGACCGCGGGTGAGCAATCGGATTTTCCCACATCGTGAGAACAATCGATGCTGCAGGTGCGAAGTGAGCCTCATTGTCGCACATAGTGAGAAGACCCGTTGACAGAGATGCGATCGAGCCCGTAGCCTCCGCTGCAATCGTTCCGGGTGTTCCCGGAGACGTCGGGGGAAACGACCGCACCCAGTGCGGGAAGGAGGCGCCTTGAGTGCTGCCTTGTCGATGGCCGCCGCCGGGGGTTTGGCGGCCGGAGAACACGGACTGGCGGCCGGGCCGATGCGCGCCGCCGTGCGCGCCGCCGCTGGCGGACGCATCGCCGCCGTCTGGCGCGAGGAGCCCAAGGGCCGTCGCACGCACCTTCTGCAGCCTTTGCCGCCGGGGGACTTCGATCCCGCGGCCTGGCCCAAGGGCGGCTGCTATCCGCTGGTTCCGTGGTCGAACCGCATCCGCGACGGCCGTTTCACGTTCCGCGGCCGCTCGGTCGACCTCGGCTATCCCGACAGCCTGCCGCACGGCCTGCACGGCTTCGCCCAGCGCGCGGCGTGGGAGGTGACGGCGACGACCGCTGCCACGCTGACGATGGTCCATCGGCACGCAGCCGTGGCGGGCTGGCCCTGGCCGTTCCGGGCGACGCAGCGCGTCCTCCTCGACGGAGCCGGGGTGACGCTCGAGATCGCCGTGACCAATACCGGCAACGAGCCGATGCCGGCGGGCCTCGGCGTACATCCCTATTTCGCCTGCGAGGCCGGCGACCGCCTGCGGCTGACGGCCGGCATCCTGTGGGACCGCGACGCCGACCTTTGCGGCACCGCGGCCCGGCCGCTGGACGCCGCCGCCGCCCGCCACGACGAAGCGCTCGGCGCCGACGAGACGATCTATCTTGCGGGCTTCGAGGGCGTCGCCTCGATCGCGCGCCGGGACGGCTCGCGGATCGTTATGGAGACGGGCGCGCCCTTCGACCATCTCGTGCTGCACGTGCCGGCGGGGGCGCCCTATGCCTGCGTCGAGCCCGTCACGCACGTGGCCGACGCCTTCAACCTCGACGCCGCCGGCGTCGCGGGTTCGGGTTTCCGCGTCCTGGAGCCCGGCGAGACACTCGCCGGGGTGGTCAGGATGGGGCTAGCATGACGCGATGCCGGCGGCCCGGACCGGGGCGGCCGGCGTCATCACGACGCTCCACGGAGCGAAACAGAGACGGTCTTTGGGAGGAGACGAGAATGGACAATTTCGAGGATCTCAAGCGCGCCCGCGGCCTCGACCGCCGCGACGTGCTCAAGGGCATGGCCGGCGCCGCCGCCGTGTCGATGTTCGCCGGCCCCGCGCTGGCGCAAGCGGCCAAGGCCGAGGCGCCCGATCTCGCCAAGCTGGCGGCAGACGGCAAGCTGCCGAAGCTCGCCGACCGCATCCCCGCCAACCCGCTGGTGATCAACGTCGAGAAGGTGGGCAAGTACGGCGGCGCGCTGCGCCGCGGCCTGCGCGGCTCGGCCGACCACAACGGCATCCTGCGCCTCGTCGGCAACCAGGGCCTCGTGCGCTGGAACCTCGCCTTCACCGAGGTGCTGCCGAACGTCGCCGAGAAGTGGGAGGTCAACGCCAACTCGACGGAGTTCACCTTCACCCTGCGCAAGGGCATGAAGTGGTCGGACGGCAAGCCCTTCACGGCCGACGACGTGGTGTTCTCGATCGAGGACTGCGCGAAGAACTCCGAGCTCTACAAGTCGGTGCCCTCGACCCTCGTCATCGGCGGCAGGCCGGGGACGGCGTCGAAGGTCGACGACAACACGGTGAAGTTCACCTTCGCCAGCCCCTACGCCCTGTTCCTCGAGATCATGGCGACGCCGCTCGGCCAGCACCCGACCCTCTTCTGCAGGCATTATGCGAGCCAGTTCCATCCCAAGTACAACCCGAACGTCGGCGACCTGGCGAAGGCCGCGAACCTGTCGGGCTGGCCGGACCTGTTCCGCGCCCGCAACGGCGACATCGAGATCCCCTCGCGCTGGTCGAACCCGGAGAAGCCGACGCTCGACCCGTGGGTGATCAAGGAGCCCTACACCGGCGGCGCCACCCGCGTGGTGATGGAGCGCAATCCCTACTTCTGGCAGGTCGACCAGGCCGGCAACCAGCTGCCCTACATCGACCGGCTGACCTTCAACATCTCGCAGGACGTCGAGTCGCTGATGCTCGACGCCATCTCCGGGCGCCTGGACATCCAGGAGCGCCACATCGACACGCTGCAGAACAAGCCCACCCTCTCGCAGAACATGCAGAAGGGCGGCTATCGCCTCGTCGAGCTCATCGCTTCCTCGTCGCAGCAGGTTCAGATCTACCTGAACATGACGCACAAGGACCCGAAGATGCGGGAGATGCTCGGCAACAAGGAGTTCCGGCAGGCGCTCTCGATGGGCATCAACCGCAAGGAGATCATCGAGATCGTCTATCTCGGCCAGTCGCAGCCGTGGCAGACGGGTCCGCGCCCGGGCCATCCCTGGGAGCACAAGCAGCTCTCGACGCAGTTCACGGACCATGATCCGAAGAAGGCGAACGAGATCCTCGACCGGCTCGGCTACAACAAGAAGGACGGTCAGGGCTTCCGCCTGCGTCCGGACGGCCAGAAGGTCTTCTTCGCCATCGACGTCATCCCGACGCTCTACCCGGATGCCGTGGACACGCTCGAGCTGGTGAAGCGGCACTGGGCCGAGATCGGCGTCGACATCAAGGTCAACACGATCGAGCGCGCGCTCTACTACACGCGCGGCGACAACAACGACCACGACGCGGCCGTGTGGCCGGGCCCGGGCGGCCTCGACCCGATGCTCGACCCGCGCGACTACTTCGCCCAGCATCCCCAGGGCTCGCGCTACGCCATTCCGTGGACGCAGTGGTACGTGTCGAACGGCAAGGACGGGCAGGAGCCGCCGGAGAGCCAGAAGCAGCGCATGAAGCTGTTCAACGAGGCGCTCGCCACGTCCGACCTGAAGAAGCGCGGCGAGATCATGAAGCAGCTCATGGATCTCACCGCCGAGGCCTTCGAGACGGTCGGCATCTGCCTCGCGGTCAACGCCTTCGGCATCGTGAGGAACAACCTCAACAACGTGCCGCAGAAGTACCCGAACGCATGGTCATGGCCGAACCCCGGCCCGGCCCTGCCGCAGCAGTTCTTCTTCAGCTGAGGCCCTGCGGGGCGGCTTCGCCGCCGCCCCGCGACCCCCGCATGATCCAGGGCGGCGGCCGTCGCCGCCCCGTTCCACCAGACAGGCTCAAGCCATGCTCCGGTTCATCCTCTCGCGCCTCCTGTGGATGGTGCCAGCGCTGATCGTCGTCTCGTTCATGTCGTTCGTCCTGATCCAGCTTCCGCCGGGCGACTACGTGACGACCTACATCGCGACGCTGGCGGCCTCCAACGAGATCGTGGACCAGAACACGGCGGCGGACCTGCGCTCCCGCTTCGGCCTCGACCAGCCGATGATCGTCCAGTACTTCAAGTGGATCACCGGTATCCTGTTCCGCGGCGACTTCGGGCTGAGCTTCGAGTGGCAGCAGCCGGTGTCCGAGCTGATCTGGGAGCGCATGGCGCTCACGCTGCTGCTCACCTTCTCGACGCTGATCGCCACCTGGGGCATCGCGCTGCCGATCGGCGTGTTCTCGGCGGTGAAGAAGTACTCGATCGCCGACTACATCGTCACCTTCTTCTCCTTCCTCGGCCTCGCCATCCCGAGCTTCCTGCTCGCGCTGGTGCTCATGTACATCGCCGCCGTTCAGTTCGGGCAGGAGGTCGGCGGGCTCTTCTCCGAGCCCTACGTCAACGCGCCCTGGAGCTTCGGCAAGGTCGTCGACCTTCTGCACCACCTGTGGATCCCGGTGATCATCCTGGCCGTGTCCGGCACCGCAAGCCTGATCCGCGTGATGCGCGCCAACATGCTGGACGAGCTCGGCAAGCCCTACGTCACGACGGCGCGGGCGAAGGGGCTCTCGGAGTTCCACCTGCTGGTGAAGTACCCGGTCCGCATCGCGCTGAACCCGTTCATCTCGACCATCGCGTGGCTGCTGCCCAACCTCGTCTCCGGCTCGATCATCGTGGCCATCGTGCTCAGCCTGCCGACGGCAGGACCGCTGCTGCTGCAGTCGCTGATGAGCCAGGACATGTATCTCGCCGGCGCCTTCGTGCTCCTGATCTGCGCGCTGACGCTCGTCGGCGCCCTGATCAGCGACATCCTTCTCGCCCTCGCCGATCCGCGCATCCGGCTGGAATAGCAGCGGACCTGGAGCGAAACCCATGACCGACGCAGCCCTCGCCGCCGTCGACCAGAAACGACTGGCCGTCGCTTCCCAGTGGCAGCTGATGTGGTGGGCCTTCCGCCGCCACCGGCTCGCCATGATCGGCCTCGTGATCACGGTGATCCTGTATGTCATCGCCCTCGTGCCGGGCTTCTTCGCGGTCAACGACCCGTCGAAGCAGAACGCGCGGGCGGCCTATTACCCGCCGCAGTCGATCCACCTGATCGACACCGCGCCCGACGGGAGCTGGAGCCTCGGCCTGTTCTTCCGGCCCTATGTGCTGAAGCGCGACCCGCAGACGCTGGCGGCGATCTACACCGAGGATCCGGCCCGCAAGGTCGCCATCCGCTTCTTCGCCCAGGGCTACCAGTACAACCTGCTCGGCCTGATCCCGACGACGACGCACCTCATCGCCTCGGCCGACCCGAACTACCCGCTGTTCATCTTCGGCGCCGACCGGCTCGGGCGCTGCGTCTACAGCCGCATCATGCAGGGCGCGCAGATCTCGCTGTCGGTGGGCCTGATGGGCGTGTTCCTGTCGCTCACGCTGGGCGTGGTGCTGGGCGGCATATCGGGCTATTTCGGCGGGCGGATCGACTTCGTGGTGCAGCGCGCGATCGAGTTCGTGCTTGCGCTGCCGACGATCCCCATCTGGCTCGCGCTCGCCGCGGCGCTGCCGCAGGACTGGCCGGCGGTGCTCAACTATTTCATGATCACGCTGATCCTGTCGCTGACCGGCTGGGCGCAGCTTGCCCGTGTGGTGCGCGGGCGCTTCCTCAGCCTGCGGACCGAGGAGTTCGTAACTGCGGCGCGCCTCGACGGGTGCTCGGAGGGACGCATCATCTTCCGGCACATGCTGCCGAGCTTCCTCAGCCACATCATCGCGTCGATCACGCTCGCCATCCCGGCGATGATCCTCGCCGAGACGTCGCTCTCCTTCCTCGGCCTCGGCCTGCAGCCGCCGACGATCTCCTGGGGCGTGCTGCTGCGCGAGGCGCAGAACATCCGCTCCATCGCGACGGCGCCCTGGCTCTTCGCTCCCGGCGCCGCCGTGGTGCTCGCCGTCATCGCCCTCAACTTCCTGGGAGACGGGCTGCGCGACGCCGCAGATCCGTACAACAAATGACGCAGACAGCGCTCGCCTCCCGCCCCGCCGCCGGCGCGTCCGGCAAGTCCGGCCTCGTTCTCGAGGTCCGGGACCTCGTCACGCACTTCCCCGTCCGCACAGGCGTCGTGAAGGCGGTGGACGGCGTCTCGTTCTCCATCGAGCGCGGAAAGACGCTGTGCGTGGTGGGCGAATCGGGCTCCGGCAAGAGCGTCACGGCGCGCTCGATCCTGCAGATCGTCGACGCGCCCGGGCGCATCGTCTCGGGCTCGATGATCCTGCACCGCGACGACGGGACGTCGGTCGACCTGGCCACCCTCGACCCGCGCGGCAAGGCGATCCGCTCGATCCGCGGCGCCGAGATCGCGATGATCTTCCAGGAGCCGATGTCGTCGCTCTCGCCGGTGCATACGGTCGGCGACCAGATCATGGAGGTCCTGCGCCTCCACATCGGCATGTCGAAGAAGGAGGCCCGCGCGCGCTGCGTGGACCTGCTCACGCAGGTCGAGATCCCCAACCCGGACAAGGCGGTCGACCGCTACACCTTCGAGTTCTCGGGCGGCATGCGCCAGCGCGTGATGATCGCCATGGCGCTCGCCTGCAATCCGCAGTTGCTCATCGCCGACGAGCCGACCACGGCGCTCGACGTGACGACCCAGGCGGAAATCCTCGACCTCATCAAGCGGCTGCAGCAGCAGCACGGCATGGCGGTGCTGTTCATCACCCACGACATGGGCGTGGTGGCCGAGATCGCCGACGAGGTGATCGTGATGTACCACGGCAAGGTGATGGAGGCCGGGCCGGTCGACACCATCTTCCACGCGCCGCAGAACGACTACACCAAGATGCTGATCGGCTCCGTGCTGCGGCTCGAGCAGAAGGCCGAGATCCGCCTCAAGCGCCCGCCGATCGACGAGACGGCGACGCCGGTCATCGAGATCAAGAACCTCGTGATGCATTTCGGCCCCGCGAAGTCGCCGATCAAGGCGGTCGACGACGTGTCGCTGAAGGTGCTGCCGGGCGAGACGCTCGGCATCGTGGGCGAATCCGGTTCGGGCAAGACGACGATGGGACGCTGCCTGCTGCGCGTCTACCAGCCCACCGGCGGACAGATGGTGTACCGGCGCGCCGACGGCTCGACGGTCGACCTCGTCGCCGCCGACAAGCGGACGCTGCAGGACTGCCGGAAGGAGATCCGCATGATCTTCCAGGATCCGGTCGGCTCGCTGAACCCGCGCATGACGGTAGCGCAGATCGTCGGCGAGCCGCTGCTCGTCAACGGCGTCGCGGAGGGGCGCGCGCTCGACGACCGGGTCGCCGACCTGCTGCAGCAGGTGGGGCTCAACCCGGATTGGCGCGAGCGGTATCCGCACGCCTTCTCCGGCGGCCAGCGGCAGCGCATCGGCATCGCGCGCGCCATCGCGCTGAACCCGCGCGTGATCGTCGCCGACGAGGCGACCTCGGCGCTCGACGTGTCGCTGCGCTCGCAGATGCTCGACCTGATGATGAACCTGCAGGACAAGCTCGGCCTGTCCTACGTGTTCATCAGCCACGACATCGGCGTCATCCGCTACATGTGCGACCGCATCGCCGTGATGTACCGCGGCAAGGTGGTCGAGACCGGCTACACCGAGCAGGTCTGCGACGCCCCGAACCATCCCTACACGAAGGCCCTGCTCTCGGCGATTCCACGGCCGGACCCGCGGGCGAGGTCGATGCACAAGAGGCATCGGTATGTGGTTTAGCGAGTGGCGAATGGCGAGCAGCGAGTAGCGAACAGGGTTTCGCGAGAGAGGTTTCACACACGCGCACCGCCGCCCGCAGACACCCGCTCGAAACCCTACTCGCCATTCGCTGTTCGCCACTTGCTGTTCGCCCGCCCCGGTTTCCGGAGACAGACGATGAAGATCACAGAAATCCGCACCTACCTGATGCATGCCGGAGCGCCGAGCCTGAAGACGTGGGCGGCGGACGGTTCGTTCGGAACGCAGTCCTACTCGAAGAACCTGACGGGCTCGCGCAACTGGCTGTTCGTGAAGATCTTCACAGACGAGGGCATCACCGGCATCGGCGAGTGCTCGGGCTGGCCGCGGGTGATCGAGACGGCGGTGAAGGATCTCTCGCGCATCCTCGTCGGCGAGGACCCGACCCACATCGAGCGGCTGTGGCAGAAGATGCACATCGCCATCATGGGCCACGGGCTGACCGGCACGGTGGGCGCGGGGGCGATCACCGGCCTCGACATGGCGCTGTGGGACATCAAGGGCAAGGCGCTCGGCGTGCCGGTGTGGAACCTGCTCGGCGGCAAGGTGCGCGACCGCATCCGCATCTATGCCCATGCCAACACGGCCGAGGCGGCGCTGAGCCTGAAGGAGCGCGGGTTCACGGCCTTCAAGTGCGGCGGCGTCTCCGATCCCGTGCGCAAGGTGGCGATGCTGCGCGAGGCGGTGGGCGACGAGATGGACATCGCCATCGACCTGCACGGCCCGCCCTGGCTCACGCCCGCCGACGCGGTGCAGGTGTGCCGGGCGCTCGAGCCCTACCGGATGATGTGGGTGGAGGACCCGGTGGCGCCCGACAACCTCGAGGGCTTCCGCCGCATCCGCCAGCACTCCAGCGTCACGCTGGCCGCCGGCGAGCGGCAGGCGACGATCTTCGGCGAGCGCGAGCTCATCGAGGACGGGCTCGTGGACGTCATCCAGCCGGACACCGGCCGGGCAGGCGGCATCACGCAAATGAAGAAGATCGCGGCGATGGCCGAGGCCCACCACATCATGATGGCGCCGCACTCGGGCTCGCTAGGCCCCGTCGCGGAGTACGCGGCGCTGCACGTGCTTGCAGCCATCCCCAACGGCTACATCCTCGAGCGCATCGAGGACGACTGGGACGGCCGCGCGAAAACGATCGTGCCCCATCCGGTGCAGCAGGACGGCCACATCGCCGTGCCCGACGCGCCCGGCCTCGGCGTCGACATCGACGAGGAGTTCGTCGCCCGCTTTCCGAGCGAGGCGAACGTATCGATCCCCGTCACCGAGGCGTCCGGGAGCTATGCGCCGGGCACCTACAAGGAACACCTCTACGTCCAGACGCGCACGCGCCGCGGCGTCTACTTTCCGAAGGACTGACCGATGGCCCAACCGCTTTCCGATGCCGCGCGTGAGATCTACAAGCAGGTCTCGACCGCGACGCTGACCACGCTGCTGTTCAAGCGCGGCCTGCGCAACGCCTTCCTGCAGGGCGTGCGCCCGCTCAACCCGGGCGCTCCGCGCCTCGTCGGCCCGGCCTACACGCTGCGCTACATTCCGGCGCGCGAGGATCTCGACCACATCGGCGTGTTCAAGGACCACTCCCACCCGCAGCGCAAGGCGGTGGAGGAGATTCCGCCCGGCCACGTGCTGGTGATGGACTGCCGCGGCGACGCCTCGGCGGCGTCGGCCGGCTCGATCCTCGTGACGCGGATGATGATCCGCGGGGCGGCCGGCGTGGTGACGGCCGGCGGCCTGCGCGACAGCCCGGAGATCGCGGCGCTGCCCTTCCCCAGCTACTGCAAGGCGCCGTCTGCGCCGACGAACCTGATCAAGCACCACGCCGTCGACATCAATGCCCCGATCGGCTGCGGCGACGTGCCCGTGTTCCCCGGCGACATCGTCGTCGGCGACGCCGAGGGCGTCGTGATCATCCCGGCCGAAATCGCCGAGGAGGTCGCCGTCGAGGCGAAGGAACAGGACCTGTTCGAGACCTTCGTGATGGAACAGGTGCAGGGCGGCCGCGGCATCTTCGGCCTCTATCCGCCGACCGACCCGAAGACCGAAGACCAGTACAAGGCCTGGAAGGCGGCGCGGGGCTGACCTCGCGGTCGGCACAGCAGGGAAGCCAGCATGAAAATCGACCGCCTGCGCGCCTTCATGTCGCGCGACAAGGACCGGCCCCGCCTCGTCATCGCCATCGACACTGACGACGGCCTGACCGGCTGGGGCGAGTGCTACAATCACGGCCCGGACAAGGCCCTGGTGCCGCTGCTCGACTATCTGATGACCTTCCTCACCGGGAAGGACCCCACGCGCATCGAGTACCTGATCCACTACCTGATGCAGCAGACGCGGTTCCCGCCGGGTGCGCTGGGGCTGGCGGCCATTTCGGCCATCGACCACTGCCTGTGGGACATCTCGGCGAAGGCGCTGGGCGTCCCGGTGTACAAGCTCATCGGCGGCCACGTGCGTGACCGGGTCAAGGTTTATGCCGGCGTCTACACGGCGCCGGACCCGATCGCGGCGCGCGACGAGTTCGACCGGCTGAACGGCCAGTGGGGGCTCACGGCGTTCAAGCTCTCGCCCTATCGCATCGACATGCACCGCAACCGCTGGGGCGAGGTGGTGCGCACCTCGGCCGAGTACTTCCGGGCCCTGCGCGAGACGGTGCGCGCGGACTACGACATCGCCTTCGACGCGCACGCCAAGATCTTCGAGCCGGCGCAGGCGATGCAGCTCGGCAACGCGCTGGCGCCCTACGACCCGCTGTTCTTCGAGGAGCCGATCAGGCCGGAGAACTTCGAGGCGTGGGGCGAGCTGAAGCGCGGCCTCGCCTGCACGCTGGCCACCGGCGAATCGCTCTACAGCCGGTTCGAGTTCCTGCGGCTGCTGCAGGTGCGCGGCGCAGACATCATCCAGCCCGACATCTGCGTGGTCGGCGGGCTGATGGAGATGTGCAAGATCAACGCGCTCGCCGAGGCGCACTTCGTCTCCATCGCCCCGCACAACCCGATGGGGCCGCTGGCGACGGCGGTGAACGTCCATTTCTGCGCGGCGGCCAGCAACTTCCGCATCCTCGAGTACAGGCTGCCGCACGGACCGGGCTACGTCTTCGGCACCGGCGCGGACGAGGCCCCGACGAGCGACCAGCGCCTGCAGGGCGCGTGGTACGTCAAGGACCCCTACCTGCCGAAGGACGGCCATCTCGACCTGCGTCCCGACCGCCCCGGCTGGGGCGTCGAGATGGACATGGAGGTCCTCGGCGTCGAGGACTACGTCCACTGGGAACGCAAGGTGCCCGTGAAGCCGGACGGCTCGACGGGGTATGTTTGAGAGTGAGTGAATGGCGAATGGGGAGTGGAAGGGCAGTGGGCAGTAGGCAGTAGGCAGTAGCGGGAGGCACATCCGCCGCCGCGCGGGGAGCTGGGCTGCGGTTTCCTTCGCCGGTCGGCATCGGCTATTCATTCCACGGCCTGCCCTCGACCGTCCTCGCCATTTGCCGTTCGCCGTTCGCTCCTCCCGTTCGCCCTTCCCCGATTCCCCGGCCGCCCCGATGACCCAGCTACCGACGTCGAACTGGGAGGTCTTCCGCTTCCCGGACTTCGTCCGCTTCTTCGGCGCGCGCGTCGTCACGGGGCTTGCGATGCAGGTCCACAATGTGGGCGTGGGCTGGCTGGTCTACGACCGGACGGGCAGCGCCCTGGCGCTGGGCCTCGTCGGTCTGGCGGCTTTCCTGCCGGCACTGCTGCTGGCGCTCGTCGCCGGCGTCGTGGCCGACCGGTTCGACCGGCGGCTCGTCGTCACGGTGTGCTGGGCGATCATCGCCGTGGGCGAGATCGGCCTGCTTTACTGCGCCGTGACGCCGGACATTCCGGTCTGGCCGATCTACGCCTTCACCGTGCTGGTCGGCGCGTGCCGCGCCTTCGCCAATCCCGCGACGCAGGCCCTGCTGCCGAACCTCGTGCCGCGCAGCCACTTCGCGGCGGCGGTCTCGTTCAACGCGTCGGCCTGGCAGGGCTCCTCCATCGTCGGCCCCGCCATTGGCGGGTTCCTCTATGCGCTGGGGCCGGCGGCCGTCTTCGGCGTCTCCTCGGCCTGCTTCGCGCTCGGATCGCTGCTGGTCTCGACCGTCTCGATCCGCGGCCACGGTGGCGGGACGCGCGAGCGGCCGACGCTGGCGACGCTGTTTGCCGGCGTGAGCTTCATCCGCTCGCGGCCGGTGGTGCTCGGCGCGATCTCGCTCGACCTGTTCGCCGTCCTGCTCGGCGGCGCCGTGGCGCTGCTGCCGATCTACGCGAAGGACATTCTCCAGGTCGGCCCGTGGGGACTCGGGCTGCTGCGCAGCATGCCCGCGACGGGCGCCATCGGCATGACGCTGCTGATGGCGTGGTTCCCGCTGCGGCGCAAGGCCGGGCAGCGCATGCTGATGGCGGTCGCGGTGTTCGGCCTCGGGACCATCGTCTTCGGCCTGTCCACCAACCTCTACCTGTCGATGGCGGCGCTGTTCATCGTGGGGGCGGCGGACATGATCAGCGTGGTCGTGCGCCAGACCCTCGTGCAGCTCGAGACGCCCGACGAGATGCGCGGCCGGGTCTCGGCGGTGAACTCCGTCTTCATCGGCGCGTCGAACGAGCTGGGCGAGTTTGAATCAGGCCTGGCGGCGGCGGCCGTCGGACCGGTCGCGGCGGTCGTCCTGGGCGGCATCGGCACGATCGCGGTCGTCGCGTTGTGGATCCGGATCTTCCCGGCGCTGTGGAAGCGCGACGCGCTGATGTAGCGGCTACTCCGCCGCGACCGGTCGGCGGCGCGGGCGGGGCAGGTCGGCGATGGTCGCGCTGCGCCAGTCGAAGGCGGGGCGCTCGCCGCCGCGCCCCTTCGACTGCAGGGCGGCCCGGATTTCCTCCGCCAGCGCCACGGCCTCCGCCGAGCGACGTCCCGGCCCTTCCAGCAGGCCGATCCGGTTGTCCGGCAGGGCGGGAAGCCCCTCGCGCTCGTCGAGAAGCCGAAGTCCCGGCCTGAGCGCGCTTTCGGGAAACACCGTGACGGCGATGCCGGCCTG
>JAIYAB010000107.1 GCA_027489275.1 Hyphomicrobiales bacterium | reverse complement strand
CGCTGATGCCGTTTCGCTCATCAACACCGTCAACTCGATGATGGGGGTCGATCTCGACGCCATGACGCCCTGGCCTGCCACCGGCGGCAAGGGCACCCATGGCGGCATGTGCGGCCCCGTCGTCAAGCCGATCGCCCTCAACATGGTGGCTGACATCGCCCGCACCCCGGAGATGGCCGGACTGCCGATCTCCGGCATCGGCGGCATCGAGACCTGGCGGGATGCGGCCGAGTTCATGGCCATGGGCGCCGGTACCGTGCAGGTCTGCACGGCGGCGATGGTCTACGGCTTCAAGATCGTCGAGGAGATGAAGACCGGGCTCGCTGCCTACATGGACGAGAAGGGCTACGCCCGCGTCTCCGACTTCGTCGGCCGCGCCGTGCCGAAAGTGACGGACTGGCAGTACCTGAACCTCGATTACGCCGTGAAGGCGCACATCGACCAGGACCTTTGCATCAAGTGCGGGCGCTGCCACATCTCGTGCGAGGACACCTCGCACCAGGCGATCTCCGCCATGAAGGACGGCGTGCGGCACTTCGAGGTCATCGAGGAGGAGTGCGTCGGCTGCAACCTGTGCGCGATGGTGTGCCCGGTCGAGGATTGCATCACCATGGTGCCGCTCGCAGACGGCGAGGTCGACAAGCGCACGGGCCGGGTCATCGGCACGCCGATCAACTGGACGCAGCATCCCAACAACCCGATGCGCGTCGTCGAACCGGCGGAGTAGGTGAGCGGTCCGCTGCGGTCGCTCAGGCGATCGGCGGTACGCTGCCCGCCGGTGCGCTCGCCCGGGCCACGGCGGGCGTCAACCGGGCCGCGCTAGCGCGGCAGCACGCCCTGCAGGATCGTGCGCGTCACGTGTTCGCAGGCTTCCGCGAAGAAGGCGGGGTCCGACAGGTCCCTCCCCTCGATGGCTCGGACCTGGGCCGCGAAGTCCGCATAGTGCTGCGTGGTTGCCCAGATGGAATAGATGAGATGGCGCGGAGACACCGGACCCAACTTTCCCTGCTCCACCCAGCCCTCAATCGTTCCCGCCGTTTCAGCGACGATCGCAGCGAGGGTTTTTTCGAGCAGAGGCGCGACGATCGGCGCCCCCTGGATGACTTCCAGAGCGAACAGGCGCGAGGCGGCCGGTTCGTCGCGCGAAGCGGCCAGCTTGCGCGCGATGTAGTCGCCCAGCGCGTCCGCCGGGTCGCGCGCCGGGTCGAGGGCGCGCAGCGGCTCCAGCCACATGTCCAGCGTCCGTTGCAGGACGGCGAGATAGAGGTCTTCCTTCGTGCGGAAGTAATAGAGCAGGTTCGTCTTCGAAAGGCCTGCGGCGGCTGCGATCTGCTCGATCCGGGAGCCCCGGAATCCGAACGTCGCGAACACGTCCAGCGCGGCATCGAGGATGCGCGCGACGTTCTCCTGGCCTGCGCGCGAGCGGGCCGTATCCTGACGCGCGGCAGGGCCCGGGGCGTCGTCCACGAGGTCCATGCTGCCAGTTCTCCCGATAGCCTTGCCGATGCTCTCGCCGAACCTGTTATCGGGGCCTTAGCGCCCCTTGACCGTTCGATCAAGAGTCGCGACCGTGTGCCGCTCCATCGGGCAGGCCGCTTGGCGCAAACCGTGCTTCTCACGGCTCGGAAGAGGGATTGAGGGTGCTCGACGGCGTGGCGACGACGGACCAGCGAACGGACGGCCAGGGCGGCGCGCGCGCCCGCGTCATCGACATCAACGGCCTGTCGCTGACCTTCGAAACGCGCGACGGGCCGGTTTTTGCGCTTTCGGACGTCAACCTCGTGGTCGAGCAGGGCGAGTTCGTCTCGTTCATCGGCCCCTCGGGCTGCGGGAAGACGACCCTTCTGCGGGTCGTCGCCGACCTCGAGACGGGCACGGCCGGCCGTGTTCTGGTCAACGGCGTGCCGCCGGACCAGGCGCGGCGCGAACGCCAGTACGGCTACGTGTTCCAGGCCCCTGCCCTCTATCCCTGGCGCACGGTCGAGCGCAACGTCATGCTGCCGCTGGAGATCATGGGGTTTTCCGGCGAAGAGCGCCGCGAGCGCGCACGCCGGAACCTCGCGCTGGTCAACCTGGCTGGTTTCGAGCGCAAGTACCCCTGGCAGCTTTCGGGTGGCATGCAGCAGCGCGTCTCGATCGCGCGCGCCCTCTCCTTCGATCCGCACCTGCTGTTCATGGACGAGCCCTTCGGCGCTCTCGACGAGATCGTCCGCGACAAGCTCAATGAGCAATTGCTTCAGCTCTGGCGCCACACGCGCAAGACAGTGCTGTTCGTCACCCACTCGATCCCGGAGGCCGTTTTCCTGTCGACCCGGATCGTCGTCATGTCGCCCCGGCCCGGGCGGATCATCGACGTGATCGACTGCAATCTGCCGGCCGAGCGCACGCTCGAGCTGCGTGAGACGCCTGAATTTCTCGCGCTTGCCCAAAGGGTGCGCGACGGTCTGCGGGCTGGGCACAGCTATGACGACTGAGGCGCTGCCGGCCCGCCCGTCCGCGCGCCTGCCCTCGCTGCCCGCGCGAATCCTGTCGTCGGGTCCAGTTGCGATCGCCGCGGTCGTGCTTGCGATCCTGGTCGGCTGGTACGCCATGATCGTGCCGATGAACGCCGGCCTGCCCTCCATGCCCAAGGAGGGAAGCTATGCGGAATTGACCCGCGCAGCGTGGTCGCTGGAGCGTCCCGTCCTGCCTGCGCCCCATGCGGTCGTGGCGGAACTCTGGCGCTCCACGGTCGAGACGCGGATGACCTCGCCGCGCAGCCTCGTGTTCCATGGCTGGGTGACCCTCTCGTCCACGCTGCTCGGCTTCGCCCTTGGCGTGGCGCTCGGCATCGTGCTGGCCATCGGCATCGTGTCGGTGAAGGCTCTCGAAAAGAGCCTGCTGCCGTGGATCATCGCCTCGCAGACGATCCCGATCCTCGCGGTGGCGCCGATCATCATCGTCGTGCTCGGCTCGATCGGCCTGACGGGGCTCGTCCCGAAGGCGATCATCTCGATGTATCTGTGCTTTTTCCCCGTCACGATCGGCATGGTGAAGGGGTTCACCTCCCCCGACTCGATGCAACTCGACCTGATGCGGACCTATTCGGCGAGCGGCCTCCAGACCTTCGCCAAGCTGCGCTGGCCCGCGTCCGTGCCCTTCCTGTTCGCCTCGCTGAAGGTGGCGGTGTCGATCAGCCTCGTCGGCGCGATTGTCGGCGAACTGCCGACCGGAGCGCAGGCGGGGCTCGGGGCGCGGCTGCTGTCAGGCTCCTATTACGGCCAGACGCTGCAGATCTGGGCGGCTCTCTTTGCGGCCGCCATCCTGGCCTCGCTGCTCGTACTCGCCGTCACCCTCGCCGAGAAGGTCACGCTGCGGCTCATGGGAGGACGTCCGTGACCGCCGCCGCCCTCCCCGCGCCGAAGGCCGCCGGCGTGGCCGGCGTGGCCGGCACCGCCCTCGCCGCGCTGGCGGCGCTGGCCGGCGTCGCGCTGCTCGCCCACCGGCCCGGCATTGCCGGGTCCGCGCCGCTGTGGTTCTGGGCGCTCGTCGTTGCGGCTTGGGCCTTCACGTGGTGGGCCAATCAGCGGATGTCTCTGCTCGCGCTGCCTGCCGGAGCGGCGGAACGGACGCGCGACGTCGCCGTGCCGCTCCTGTTCGGCCTGACGTGCTTCGTGCTGTGGGAGGTCGTGTGCGTCGGCGCCGGCGTTCCGCTCGTTCTGATGCCGCCGCCCTCCGCGATCCTCGAGCGTCTCGTGACGTCGGTGCCGACGCTGGCGGCCGACTTCAACCAGACTTTCGTCCGCGCCGTGATTCCGGGCTGGGCGCTGGGCTCGGCGGCCGGCTTCGCCGTCGCCGTCGTCGCGGACCGCGTCCCCTTCCTGCGCCGCGGGCTGCTGCCGCTCGGCAATTTCGTATCCGCCCTGCCCATCATCGGCATCGCCCCGATCATGGTCATGTGGTTCGGCTTCGACTGGCATTCGAAGGTCGGCGTTGTCGTCGTCATGACGTTCTTCCCGATGCTGGTGAATACCGTGGCGGGGCTCGGCGCCTCCGGGCATCTGGAGCGCGACCTGATGCGCTCCTACGCGGCGGGGTCGTGGGACATGCTGGTGAAGCTGCGGCTGCCGGCCGCGCTTCCCTTCATCTTCAACGGCCTCAAGATCAACTCGACGCTGGCCCTGATCGGGGCCATCGTGGCCGAATTCTTCGGCACGCCGATCGTGGGCATGGGGTTTCGCATTTCCACCGAGGTCGGGCGGCTGGCGCTCGACATGGTGTGGGCCGAAATCGTGGTGGCCGCCATCGCCGGCACGCTGTTCTATGGAGCGATCGCCCTCGTCGAGCGGGCGGCGACCTTCTGGCATCCGTCCTATCGCCCCGCGAGGGGCAGGTAACCTCCGGGCAGAATGCCCGGCAACAAAGGAGAGGGGAATGACGATGAAGAAAACACTGCTCGCGGCGGGCATGCTGCTCGCCGGCCTTGTGCCGGCCAGCGCCCAGGACAAGCTGACGCTGCAGCTCAAGTGGGTGACGCAGGCGCAGTTCGCCGGTTACTACGTCGCCAAGGACAAGGGCTTCTACAAGGAAGTCGGCCTCGACGTGACGATCAAGCCGGGCGGACCCGACATCGCGCCCCCGCAGGTGATCGCCGGCGGCGGCGCTGACGTCATCGTGGAGTGGATGCCGGCGGCGCTGGCGGCGCGCGAGAAGGGCGTGCCGCTCGTCAACATCGCCCAGCCATTCAAGAAGTCGGGCATGATGCTGACGTGCCGCAGGGAGACGGGCATCAAGTCGCCGGAAGATCTCAAGAACCGCACGCTCGGCGTCTGTTTCTTCGGGAACGAGTACCCGTTCGTGGCGTGGACGGCGAAGCTCGGCCTCAAGACCGACGGCTCCGCCGGCGGCGTGAAGGTCATCAAGCAGGGCTTCAACGTCGATCCGCTGCTGCAGAAGCAGGCCGACTGCATCTCGACCATGACCTACAACGAGTACTGGCAGGTCATCGACGCAGGGATCAAGGCCGACGACCTCGTGGTCTTCAAGTACGAGGACCAGGGCGTCTCGACGCTGGAGGACGGCCTCTACACGACCGAGGCAAAGCTCAATGATCCCAAGAGTGCGGACGCCCTCGCCCGCTTCGTCAAGGCCTCGATGAAGGGTTGGGAATGGGCCCGCGCCAATGGCCCCGCCGCCGCCAAGGTCGTCCTCGACAACGATGCGACCGGCGCCCAGAAGGAGAACCATCAGGTTCGCATGATGGGCGAGATCAACAAGCTCACGGACGGTTCGTCCGGCAAGCTGGACCCGGCCGACTACGAGCGCACGGTGAAGACCCTGCTCTCGGCCGGCGGCGAGGCCCCCGTGATCACCAAGGCGCCCACGGGCGCGTGGTCGCACAAGGTGTCCGACGCGGCGGGCCTGAAGTAAGGCCTTGCCAGTCGCGGCCGGGACTGCCCGGCCGCGACGGCGCCACGCGGCGCGACACGCCCTGCGTCTCCAGGCTCCTGCGCCGGTTGCAGCGAGCCTGGAGGCCGCTCCTCGGGATGAGGAGACACTTTCACAGTCAAGCGGAACGCGTTCGAGTCACAGCGGGAGACGACGATGGCCCTTCTCATTCGCGGCGGAACGGTGGTGAACCACGACACGTCGAGGCGCGCGGACGTGCTGGTCGAGGACGGAAAGATCGTCGCCATCGCGGAGAAGCTCGATGCCCCGGCGGGGGCCGAGGTGATCGACGCGGGTGGCTGCTACGTCATGCCCGGCGGCATCGATCCGCACACCCACTGCGAGCTCATGTTCATGGGCACGGTCTCGGCCGACGACTTCGAATGGGCCACCAAGGCGGCGCTGTCCGGCGGGACGACGATGATCGTCGATTTCTGCATCCCCGGGCCGGGGCAGTCGATGCTCGCCGCCTATCAGGACTGGCGCCATCGGGCGGAGAAGGCCGCAGCGGATTATTCGTTCCACATGGCGGTGACGTGGTGGGACAAGCAGGTCTACGACGAGATGGAAACCGTGGTGAAGACCTACGGCATCAACACCTTCAAGCACTTCATGGCCTACAAGGGCGCGCTGATGGTCAATGACGACCAGATGCACCAGTCCTTCAGCCGGTGCGCCGCTCTGGGGGCGATGCCGCTCGTCCATGCCGAGAACGGCGACGTCGTCGCGCGGCTTCAGGAGCACTACATGGGCACCGGCGTGACCGGCCCCGAGGGACATGCCTACTCCCGCCCGCCCGAGGTAGAGGACGAGGCGACCAACCGCGCCATCATGATCGCCGACATGGCGGGCGTGCCGCTCTATGTCGTGCACACCTCCTGCCGGCAGTCGCACGAGGCGATCGCGCGGGCGCGCGCCGAGGGCAAGCGCGTCTTCGGCGAGCCGCTGATCCAGCACCTCGTGCTCGACGAGGACGAGTACCGCAACAAGGACTGGCTCTATGCCGCCCGGCGCGTGATGTCGCCGCCGTTCCGGCCGAAGGAGCACCAGAAGAGCCTGTGGGCCGGCCTTCAGGCAGGGTCGCTGCAGGTGGTGGCGACGGACCACTGCTCCTTCACCGACGAGCAGAAGCGTATCGGCAGCAAGGACTTCCGGATGATTCCCAACGGCACCGGCGGGCTCGAGGACCGCATGCCGGTGCTGTGGACGGCGGGCGTGACCACCGGCCGGCTCACCAAGGAAGAGTTCGTCGCCGTCACCTCGGCCAACATCGCGCGCATCCTCAACGTCTACCCGCGCAAGGGCGCCGTCGCGGTGGGCTCGGACGCCGACATGGTGATCTGGGATCCTGCGAAGACGAAGACCATCAGTGCGAAGAACCAGGTCTCGCGCATCGAATACAACGTGTTCGAGGGCTACCAGTGCACCGGCGCGCCTGTCGCTACGCTGTCCGGCGGACGCATCGCGTGGATGGACGGCGACCTGCGGGCCAAGGCCGGCGACGGCCGCTATGTCGAGCGCCCGGCCTTCCCGGCCGTTCACGTCGCCAACAGCACGTGGCGTGAGATCACTGCGCCCAAGCGGGTGGACCGGCTCGAGGTGACGCCGTGACGGCGCTTCCCAATCTCCAGATCAACCCGCAGCGCCTCTGGGATGCGCTGATGGAGACGGCGAAGTTCGGCGGCACCGCCAAGGGCGGTATCCGGCGGCTGACGCTGTCCGACGAGGACAAGCAGGTCCGCGACTGGTTCAAGGCGCAGTGCGAGGCGCTGGGCTGCACGGTGACGGTCGACGAGGTCGGCAACATGTTCGCGCGCCGGCCTGGCAAGGACAATGCGCGCGACCCGATCTGCATGGGATCGCACCTCGATACCCAGCCGACAGGGGGCAAGTTCGACGGCGTTCTCGGTGTGCTGGGCGGGCTGGAGGTGCTGCGCACCCTGCACGAGACCGGCTACGAGACGACCGCGCCCATCGAACTCGTCAACTGGACGAACGAGGAAGGCAGCCGCTTCGCTCCTGCCATGCTGGCGTCCGGAGTCTTCGCGGGCGCATTCGACACGGCGTTCGCCTACAGCCGCGCCGATCGCGACGGAAAGCTCTTCGAGAGTGAACTGGAGCGCATCGGTTATCGCGGACAGGAGAAGGCGGGCGGCCACAGGCTCGGCGCCATGTTCGAACTCCACATCGAGCAGGGACCCATCCTCGAGGCCGAAAGCCTCACGATCGGCATCGTTACGGGCGTCCAGGGCATGCGCTGGTACGAAGTCACGGTGACCGGGCAAGACGCGCACACCGGCGCGACGCCGATGCACCTGCGCAAGAACGCCCTGCTCGGCGCTGCGCGCATGATCGAGGCCGTCCACCGCATCGCAATGGACCATGCGCCCCTGGCCGTCGGGACGGTGGGCCTCATCGAGAACAAGCCGAACTCGCGCAACGTCGTCCCGGGCGAGGTGTTCTTCACGGTCGATTTCCGCCACCCGGACGAGGGCGTCCTCGACGAGATGGAGGCGGCGTTCCGGGCGGCGCTCCCGGGGGTGATGGACGAGCTGTCCCTCTCCTTCGAGGAGAAGCGGATCTGGGTCTCGCCGGCGGTGAAGTTCCACCCGGACCTGATCGACTGCGTGCGCGAGGGCGCGCGGAAGGCCGGCTTCGCCGCGCGCGAGATGGTCTCCGGCGCGGGCCACGACGCCGCTTACATCGCCCGCGTCGCGCCCACCACGATGATCTTCGTCCCCTGCCTCGGCGGCATCAGCCACAACGAGGCGGAATCGACGACGTTCGATGAATGCGCCGCCGGCGCGCAAGTTTTGCTCGAGGCGGTCGTGGCCTATGACGCGCGCTCTGCCTGACGCCGCGCAATTCCGCTGAACGAGATACGCCCGGGCATTACTGCCCGGGCGCGAGCCTTTTGGTCGACTGGCGAGGCTCAGCCCGTGAGGGCGAGCCGAACGCGAGCCGTGCTCGGGATGTCGACCTCGACCTCCAGCGTGCTCATCTGCTCGCCGCGCTCCATGCGCACACGCAGGTGCTCCGGGTCGAGGGTCACGTGCTTCGCGATGACGGCGAGGATCTCCTCGCGCAGGACCGCGACGAGGTCGGTGCGCCCGATGGAGGCGCGTTCGTGGGCGAGAAGGACCTGCAGCCTCTCGCGAGCGACGGGGGCCGAGGCCTTCCGACGGAAGAGGTTGAAGATCGTCATGCGGCCCTCCGCCCGAAGAGTCGGCCGAGGAAGCCCGTCTTCTCGCCGGGAATGGTCATGGGAACCGGATCGCCCTTGAGGCGCCGCGCGGCGTCCGCGTAGGCGCGGCCGGCCGCCGTATCCGGGCCGGAGACGGTGACGGGCTGCCCGATGTTGGACGCGCGAAGGACGTCCTGGCTTTCCGGCACGATGCCGAGCAGCGGGATGGAGAGGATCTCCAGCACGTCCTCGGTCTTGAGCATGTCGCCGCGCTCGGCGCGGAGCCGGTCATAGCGGGTAAGCAGGAGGTGTTTCTCCATCCGCTCCCCACGCTCTGCCCGCAGGGTCTTGGAATCGAGCAGGCCGATGATGCGGTCGCTGTCACGCACCGAGGAGACCTCGGGATTCGTCACCACGACCGCGACATCCGCATGCCGCATCGCGAGTGACGCGCCGCGCTCGATGCCGGCGGGGCTGTCGCAGATCACCCAGTCGAACTTCTCGCGCAGCTCGTCCATGACCCGGGCCACGCCCTCCTCGGAGAGCGCGTCCTTGTCGCGGGTCTGGGACGCCGGGAGGAGTGACAGCGTCTCGATCCGCTTGTCGCGGATCAGCGCCTGGGCGAGCTTCGCCTCGCCCTGGATCACGTTGACGAAGTCGTAGACGACCCGCCGCTCCGCACCCATCACGAGATCGAGGTTGCGCAGGCCGACGTCGAAGTCCACGACGACAACGCTTTGGCCCATCTGGGCGAGCGCTGCGCCGAGCGCGGCGGTCGAAGTCGTCTTGCCGACCCCTCCCTTGCCCGATGTGACCACCAGAACCTTGGCCATGGCTTGAAGCCTCCTTTGTCGTCTTCAGTCGAGCGGTGAAACGACGAGCGCGTCGTCGATGATGCGGGCCGAGACCGATCGACCGATCGCGGTCGGGTCGATGTCGTCGGCTGACTTGTAGAGACCGTCGATGGCCAGCAGCTCGGCCTCGAACTTCCTGCAGAAAATCCGTGCGCCCGGCTGCGCTGCGATCCCCGCGATCGCCCGGCCGCGCAGCACGCCGTAGACGTGGATGGAGCCGCCCGCGACGATCTCGGCGCCCGAAGACACCGACCCCATCACGACGACATCGCCGCGCGGATGGAATACCGACTGGCCGGAGCGGATCGGGTCCTCGATGACGAGCGTCGTGGATTCCGGCGGAGCCGGCTTGCCCCGCGGCGGCGCCGCGACGGGAAGCTGGGAGTCGCGCCCGTTGGCGATGGCCGGCGGCAATCCGAGACCGGCCCCGCCCGCGTCCCCGCCCTCGATCGCCATGATCCGGATGCCGCGGGCGTCGAGATCGGCCACGAAGCTGCGAAGGGACGCGACATCGATCGCGGGCAAGGCCGCAACATCGAGAATGACCGCCCTGCCCTGGAAGAAGCCCGGGGACCGCTCGAGCCAGGCGTCGAGGTCGGCCAGCCACGCGTCGAGCGGCTGCTGCGGCGCGAGCGACAGGGCGAGGAACGACCGGCCGCGGAAGCGAAGAGCCGGCTTCTGGGAAGACTTGTCCTTGGGTTGCGCTGACACGGTCTGGATTCTCCTGCGCCCCTGTTGTCGCGCGGAGAAGGTTAATGAGGCGTAAAGGCGCTGGATCGTTACGGCACAAAATGACTGCGCGCGACGCCTGTGGTTCTCAACCGTTAATCAGAACTCGCGCGGCGGTATCTGATCCGATGGCTTGATAGTTCGATCCTTGTCATTCGAATCGCTGGAGAAATAGCGGAGTTAACGCTGTCAAGCCCACCTCCCTGATTCGATTGGATAAGCGGTGAAGAATTTGTTAAAAAAGTACAATTCCAGGTTGCGTTCCAGTTCTGATCGGGTGCGTGCATGCCCAGCCTCTCGTTGTCGAAGCTTGCGGTTCTCCTGCTCGCTGGGGCGTTTATTCCGGCTGCGGCTCAGGCACAGGAGGCCAGCGGCAAGGCCGTGTCGGTGATCCCTGATGCCGAGGCTCTGCGAACGGCGGCGCAGGTCAGAATTCTCATGCCCGATCAGCCCGTGTTCATGGGCGACCGGGTGAAGACGGGGCCACGCGGCGAAGCGCAGCTGCTTTTCAGTGACGAGACGAGGCTGGTCGTCGGCCCGGATTCCACCCTGCTGGTGGAGCGCTACCTCCTGAAAGGCGAGAACACCGTCAGCAATTTCACCGTGAACGCCTTGCGGGGCTCGTTCCGGTTCATCACCGGCGACAGCCCCAAGAACGCCTATGCGATCAAGACGCCCACGGCGACGATCGGCGTGCGTGGCACGCAGTTCGATCTGGCCATCGGCGCGAACGGCGAAACACACCTTGTGCTGTTCGACGGGTCGGCGGATGTGTGCAGCGGCGGCAGCTGCGTGCGCGCCAGCGACAGTTGCAGCATGATCGAGGTGTCTCCGGGCTCACGCCCGCAGGCGGTACAGGATCTCGCCCAGAGGACGCAGACGCTGCGGGACCTGTTCCCTTACGTCGATGAGCGCGCCAATGTTCTGCGCTCGGACTTCCAGGTCGACTCCCGTGCTTGCGGTCTGTTTCCGTCGCCGGTCATAGAGCCGGGGCAGCCCCCGGTACCGCTCGTGGTCCCGATCGTGATTCCTCCGGCGCCGGCGCCCGTTCCTCCGCCTCCCCCGCCGGCCGCGGCGCCGCCGCCTCCCCCGCCTCCGCCCGCGCCGCCTCCTCCGGTGAAGCCGCCCAAGGAGTATCACAAGCCGCCCAAGCACGAGCACGTCGAGCACCGGCCGCATCCGAAGCCCGAGGTCAAGGACGACAGGCACCGGCACGGGCCGCGCCGCGACGGCTACGAAAGGCCATCAGCCCGGCATGGCTTCACGGAGCATCATCGCAGCACGGACGACAGGCGCGGCAGCCGCGCGAGGGACCGGGACCGGGACCGCGACCAGGTTGCGGGCCGCCGCTCGACGAACCGCGACGACAGGCCGAGCTACACGCGGCACGCGGGTGGGGGGATCGACTGGAGCGCGCCCGGCCCTGTCCGTCAGGACGGCATGAGCGGTCATGGCCGCGGCAATGATCGTGACCGCGGCGCGAGGGATCGGGATGGCCGGGACCGTGACGACCGCGAGGGGCGGGTCGGGCGGGATCGCGGCGACAGGGATCGTGACGGCCGGAACCGGAACTCCGTCGACAGGGACCAGCGCGACCGCGCTCCAGGTCATGCCGATTTCGCCCGCCATGCCGGTGGCGGAATCGACTGGAGTGCCTCGCCCCAGCAGACGGCCGGAGGCTCGCGGGGTCGGGATGGTCGTGACGGCCGCGATCGCGATGACCGGGATCGTGACGGGCGTACCCGCGGTTCCGGCGAGAGGGACCAGCGAGATCGTAGCCCAGGCCCGGCCGAGTTCAGCCGCCATTCGGGGGGCGGCATCGACTGGAGCTCCTCACCCCAGCAGACGGCCGAGGGACCGCGGGGCCGGGATGGTCGTGGCGGGCGGGACCGCGATGGCCGCGACGATCGGCGGGACGGCGACCGCAACGGGCCGTCTGCTTCCGCCCTGTCTGACGCTCGGGGATCTGACGGGTACGCCGGTGGAGGGTCGCGCGGGTCAGACAACAGGGACACGCGGTCCGGCGGCGAAGGATCGCGTGGCGAAGCCGGCCAAGGCGGGGGCCATGGCGGCGGCGGTTCGACCGGTGGCGGCTCGGGGAGCGGCTCCGGTGCCGGTGGCGGTTCCGGTGGTGGCGGCTCAGCGGGAGCCGGCTCGTCCGGCGCTGGCCCTGCCGGCGGAGGCGCTGCGGGCGCTGGGAACTCCGGTGGAGGGAATTCCGGTGGAGGACGGGACAGCGAGGCCCGCGGCGATGGCGGCCGCGGCGATTCCAGCCGTGGCGATGGCGGGCGCGATGGCGGCCGCGGCGATGGGGGACGTGGTGACGGTGGCCGTGGCGATGGTGGTCGCGGCGATGGCCGTGGCGATGGTGGTCGCGGTGACGGCGGACGCGGGGGCAACCACGGCGAAGGTCGTGGCGGGCGTGACTGACGCGGAATCTGTTGGCCGGCCATGACGCGTTCACGCTGGTTCGCCCTGGCGGTCGGGATCGTTTTCGCGATCCTGTGCGGGGTCTTGCGCGCTGCCGATCCACCGCAGCTCAAGCTGGTTCGCGAACTGCTGTTCGACGAGTACCAGCGGCTTTCTCCGAGGCCGTTCGAGGCGATGCCCGTCCGGATCGTCGACATCGACGAAGCCTCGCTCAAGGCCATCGGTCAGTGGCCGTGGCCGCGCAACGAGTTGGCACGACTCGTCGAGAAACTGGCCGGTCTCGGCGCGGCATCGATCTCCTTCGATGCGGTGTTTCCCGAACCGGATCGGTTGTCGCCTGTCACTTTCGCGCGGCGCAGCGACATCCGCTCGGCCATCGGCGATACGGTCGTCTCAACGATCCTGCGGCGTCTCCCCGATACGGATGCCCAGTTCGCAGCCTCCATCGCGAGCCGACGCGTGGTGCTGGGCTTCGGGACCGTGCCAACGCCCAACACCCAGCGTCCGCCGTCGAAAAACGGCTTCGCCTACACCGGCGAGAACCCGGCGTTGTCGCTACAGCGTTTCGTCGGCGTCACGCGCAACCTGCCGGCTTTCGAGGAGGCCGCCGCCGGGATCGGCGCGATCAACGTCTCGCCCCAGGACAACCAGGGCATCATCCGCCAGGTGCCGCTCTTCTGGAGCGACGGGCAGCGTACCTTCCCGAGCCTCGCAGTCGAGGCGCTGCGGGTTGCCCAGGGCATCGACACGATCCTCATTCGCTCGACGAACCAGCCGCCCGCCGCAGCCATCGGTGCGCGGATCGGTGATTTCGAAGTGCCGACGACGCGAACAGGCGAACTGCGCGTCCGTTTCACCCGCGACGTTCCGGAGCGCTACGTCTCCGCGCTGCGCATTCTGACCGATCCGCCTGCAGACGATCTCAAGGCGCAGATCGATGGCCATATCGTGCTGATCGGCACTTCTGCCGTCGGATTGCTAGACGCCAGGACAACGCCATTGGCCGAAAGCGTGCCGGGCGTCTCGATCCATGCTCAGGTCATCGAGCAGATTCTCAGCGGCGCGCACCTTGTTCGGCCGGATTGGACCGACCCGCTGGAGATGATCTGGACGATCCTGCTCGGCTCAGCCGTGGTGGTGCTGGGCACCTTCGGCGGGCCTCTCGTCACGCTGCTGGCGGGTGGCGGTTTGGCAATCGTCACCTTCGCGGCATCGTGGGTCGCTTTCGCGCAGTACGGGCTGCTGGTCGACCCGCTCTACCCGGCACTGTGCGCGCTGATGCTTCACATTGCGATGACCAGTTTTCGCTATCTCGTCACCGACCGCGACAAGCGGTTCGTGCGCCGGGCGTTCGGTCGATACGTTTCGCCGTCGGTGCTCGCGAGGCTCGAAAAGGATCCCTCGGCCCTTCGGCTCGGCGGCGAGGAGCGGGAGCTGACGGTCATGTTCATGGACGTGCGCAGCTTCACGTCGCTGAGCGAGGCCATGACGCCGACCGAGCTCGTCGAATTCGTCAACCGGCTGCTCAGCCGGCTCAGCGATGAGATCGTCGCGGAAGCCGGTACGATCGACAAGTACATCGGCGACAGCATCATGGCCTTCTGGAATGCTCCGGTGGAGCTTCCCGACCACGCCCTGCGCGCCTGCCGCGCCGCCTTGCGGATGCGGTCCAAGCTTGAAGTGTTGAACCATACGGATGCGTTCGGCCTGCGACGGATCGATCCCGATGCCGCGGTCCGCATCGGCATCGGCCTCAACACGGGCTTTGCCTGTGTCGGCAATGTCGGCTCGGAGAACCGCTTCAATTACTCTGCGCTGGGCGACAGCGTGAACGTGTCATCGCGCATCGAAGGCCTTTGCAAGGTAGTCGGCGCCGACATTCTTGCGGCCGAGAGTGTGGCCCGCGCAGCGCCGGGGCTAGCCTGGCTGGAGGCGGGGTCAGTAGCCTTGCGCGGTCGGCAGGGCGACACCCGGATCTTCCTGCTGGTCGGGGACGAGATCACCCTCGGCAGCGCGCCGTTCGACGCCCTCCGGCAGGCGCACGAACGCCTCTTGCAGGATTGGGCAGCCGGGAGTTCGGTCGCATGGCATACGGATCTCGCGCAGTGCATTTCCCTTGCTGAGGATCATTTCCCCTGGCTGCTAAGCTTCTACCGCGCGCCGGGGCCGCGTCTGTCGGCGCGAAAACCCGCTGCCGCCGCGGCTCCCGCGACCTGAAGAAACCGTCGGATTCTGCGCCACGACCCAGTATGCGATCAGGTAGACCGCGATCGAGGCGATCAGGGAGGAGAAAAGCGCGGCACGAAGGATGAGGAGCGGATCGATGTCCATGGCGATGTCCAGGGT
>JAIYAB010000132.1 GCA_027489275.1 Hyphomicrobiales bacterium | reverse complement strand
CGCAACGCCATGGAGTGGTTCGAGGTCGTCGGCTCGCGCTATTGCGACCGCTTCGAGCCCGAACAGTTCATGTATTCGCTGCTGACGCGCTCCCAGCGCATCAGCCACGAGAACCTGCGGCTGCGCGACAAGGTCTGGCTCGAGGGCTACGAGCGCTGGTTCGCGGGCCATGCGGGCGTGCCCGTCGCCGCAGGGGCGAGTCCGCCGCCGCCGATGTTCACGCCGTTCACGATCCGCGGCCTGACGCTGAAGAACCGCATCGTGGTCTCCCCAATGGCGATGTACTCCGCGACGGACGGCGTCCCGAACGACTTCCATCTCGTCCACCTCGGCAGCCGGGCCATCGGCGGAGCGGGCCTCGTCTTCGGCGAAATGACCTGCACCTCAGCCGATGCGCGGATCACGCCCGGTTGCCTCGGCCTGTGGAACGAGGAGCAGGCGGCCGGTTGGAAGCGCATCGTCGACTTCGTGCACCAGAATTCCGACTGCAAAGCCGGCCTCCAGCTCGGCCATGCTGGCCGCAAGGGCTCGACCCGCCTCGGCTGGGAGGGAATGGACGAGCCGCTCGGGGCCGGCAACTGGCCACTGGTTTCGGCCTCGGCGATACCCTACCTGCCACACTCCCAGGTCCCCCGCGCCATGACGCGCGACGACATGGACCGGGTGAAGGCGGATTTCGTGCGCGCCGCGCGCCTCGGCGCGCAGGCCGGGTTCGATATCCTCGAGTTCCACGCGGCGCACGGCTACCTGATGGCCAGCTTCCTCTCGCCGCTCACCAATGTCCGGACCGACGAGTACGGCGGTTCGCACGAGAACCGCGCGCGGTACCCGCTCGAGGTGTTCTCGGCCATCCGGGCGGTCTGGCCGGCCGACAAGCCAATCTCCGTACGCCTGTCCTGCCACGACTGGTATCCCGGCGGTAACACGCCGGATGACGCGGTCGTTTTCGCCCGGCTGTTCAAGGCCGCCGGGGCAGACCTGATCGACTGCTCGTCCGGCCAGACGCTGAAGGGCGACAGGCCCGTCTACGGCCGGCTCTACCAGACTCCGTTCTCCGACCGGATCCGCAACGAGGTCGGTATCGCAACTGTCGCCGTCGGGGCTATCTCGGAGGCCGATCACGCCAACTCGATCATCGCGGCCGGTCGCGCCGACCTGTGCGCCGTCGCCCGGCCCCATCTGGCCGATCCGGCGTGGACCCTGCACGAGGCAGCGAAGATCGGTTACGGGGGCATCCCGTGGCCGCGGCAGTACCTCTCCGGCCGCAGCCAGTTCGAGAGCAACCTCGCCCGCACGGCGGCCGGCAAATGAACGGCTGCGGTCGCCTGTCCGGGCGGCATGCCCTCGTCACCGGCGCTGCCGGCGGTATCGGCGCGGCCATCGTCTCGGCGCTGGCGCGGGAAGGCGCGACGGTGACGCTTGCCGGTCGCCGCAGGGATGCGCTCGAACGGCTTCGCCAGTCGCTGCCGGGGCCGGACCGGCACGGCGTTGCGGTGTTCGACGTCACGGACGAGGATGCGGTGTCCCGGGCCTTCGCAGAGAGCGAGCAGGCACGCGGGCCGCTCGATATCCTGGCGGCCAACGCCGGCGCGGCCCCCAGCGCGCCCTTCGGCCGGACCGACCGGACGATGTGGGATGCAACGCTCGCGCTGAACCTCACTGGCGTGTTCCATTGCCTGAAGGCCGCAGTGCCCGGCATGCAGCAGCGTGGCCGCGGCCGCATCGTGGCGGTGGCGAGCACGGCCGGTCTCGTCGGCTATCCCTATGTGTCGGCCTATGTCGCCGCCAAACACGGGGTCGTCGGGCTCGTCCGGGCGCTGGCGCTGGAACTCGCCACGAGTGGGGTTACCGTCAACGCGGTGTGCCCGGGGTTCACCGATACGCCGCTCATCGCCGGCGCTGTCGACACCATCGTCGCGAAGACAGGCCGCACGGCCGAGGACGCGCGCAGGACCCTGGCCCGCAGCAATCCGCAGGGCCGTCTCGTCACGCCTGCGGAGGTCGCCGATGCCGTGCTGTGGCTGGCGGGCGACGGTGCGTCCGCGGTGACCGGGCAGGCGATCGCGGTGGCGGGCGGCGAAGTGATGGCGGGCTAGGAGGCATCCATGGACACCATGCGCGAAACGCAGCGCCCCTTCCGCGACTACGCTGCGCGGCACTTCCGGTGGGAGACGGACCATGACGGCCGCGTGGCGACGCTGACGCTCGACCGCCCGGACAAGAAGAATCCGCTCACCTTCGAGAGTTATGCCGAACTGCGCGACCTGTTCCGCGACCTCGCCCATGCCAGCGATGTGCGCGCCGTCGTTCTCGTTGGCGCCGGCGGTAATTTCTGCTCCGGCGGGGACGTCTTCGAGATCATCGAGCCGTTGACGCGCATGGCGATGCCCGACCTGCTCGCCTTCACGCGGATGACCGGCGATCTCGTCAAGGCGATCCGGCGCTGTCCGCAGCCGGTCATCGCAGCGGTCGACGGCGTCTGCGCCGGCGCCGGCGCCATCCTCGCTATGGCATCCGACCTGCGCCTCGCCACACCGGCGGCGCGTACCGCCTTTCTCTTCACCCGCGTCGGCCTGGCCGGCGCCGACATGGGCGCCTGTGGAATCCTGCCGCGGCTCATCGGACAGGGGCGTGCGGCGGAGCTCCTGTTTACCGGCCGCGCCATGTCGGCGCAGGAAGGTCACGCCTGGGGCTTCTACAACGCGCTGCACGAGTCCTCCTCGCTGCTGACGCAGGCGCAGGTTCTGGCCCGTTCGCTCGCCGACGGACCGTGGTTCGCGCACGGCATCACCAAGACCATGCTCAACCAGGAATGGGCCATGGGCCTCGAGGAGATGATCGAATCGGAGGCGCAGGCACAGGCGATCTGCATGATGACGAAGGACTTCCGGCGCGCATTCGAGGCGTTTGCGGCCAAGGCGAAGCCCGCTTTCGAGGGCGACTGACATGACCGGCACGTCCACCCTGCGCGGCGAACTCGGCCATCTCGACTGGCCCTTTTTCGACGAGCAGCACCGCGTCTTCGCCCGCCGGCTCGACGACTGGATCGCGGAAGGCGGGCTCGAGGGCATCGATCACGCGGATACCGACGCGGCCTGCAAGGGTCTCGTGGTGCGACTCGGCGAGGCGGGCCTGCTCGAGCCGTGCGTCCCTGCATCCTTCGGCGGCGCGTCCGAACTCCTCGATTCGCGCCTGCTTTGCATTGCGCGCGAACGCCTCGCCTTCGCCGACGGCCTTGCCGACTTCGCCTTCGCCATGCAGGGGCTGGGTACCGGCGCCATCAGTCTGGCCGGCCAGCGGGCGCTGCAGGAGCGCATCCTGCCGGCTGTGGGCGAGGGCGCCATGATATCCGCTTTCGCCCTGTCGGAGCCGGACGCCGGGTCGGATGTGGGCGCCATGGCCTGCGCCGCCCGCCGTGACGGCGACCATTTCGTCCTCGACGGCGAGAAGACGTGGATTTCCAACGGCGGCATTGCGGACGTCTACACCGTCTTCGCCCGCACGGGCGAGGCGCCCGGCACGCGCGGCATCTCCGCCTTCGTGGTCTTTGCGGGCACCCCGGGGTTCGAGATTGCCGAGCGTATCGACGTGATCGCGCCCCATCCCCTCGCCCGCATCCGCTTCGCCGACTGCCGCATCCCCGCCGACCACCTGATTGGCGCGCCGGGGGAGGGCTTCAAGATCGCCATGCGCACGCTGGATATCTTCCGCGCGTCCGTGGCCGCAGCGGCGCTGGGCTTCGCGCGCCGCGCGCTCGCCGAGGCGATCGCGCACGTGAAGTCGCGGCGCATGTTCGGCGCGACGCTGGGCGACCTCCAGCTCACGCAGGCCGCCATCGGCGACATGGCGACGGGCGTCGATGCGGCCGCACTTCTCACCTACCGCGCCGCCTGGCGGCGCGACGTGCAGAAACGGCCGACGACGAAGGAGGCCGCCATGGCGAAAATGACGGCAACCGAGACCGCGCAGCAGGTGATCGACCGCGCCGTGCAGCTCTTCGGCGGCCGCGGCGTGCGCTCCGGCGAGATCGTCGAGAGCCTGTACCGCGAGATCAGAGCGTTGCGGATCTACGAGGGCGCCACCGAGGTGCAAAAGCTCATTATCGCCCGCGAGATGCTGAAGGACGGGGGACAGGGATGAACGACGACACCCCTCGCGGGGGCAAGCGCCCCGAAGAAGGCAGCCCGCACAGGACGTTGCAGCCTTCCGGCTGGTCCAAGCCCGTCGGCTACGCCAACGGTGTTGAAGCGCGCGGGCGGACCATCTTCGTCGGCGGGCAGATCGGCTGGAATGCGCAATGCAGGTTCGAGGCGCTCGACCTCGTCGGCCAGACGCGCCAGACGCTGGAAAACATCGTCGCCGTCCTCGCCGAGGCCGGCGCGCGTCCGCATCACATCACCACGATGACGTGGTACCTGCTCGACAAGAAGGACTACATCGCTCGACGCCGCGAGATCGGGCGGGTCTATGTCGAGACGATAGGCCGGCATTACCCGGCGATGGCAGCCGTGCAGGTATCCGGGCTTATCGAGGACGAGGCGCTGATCGAAATCCAGGCGATCGCCGTCGTCCCGGACTAACTGCCGGTCGCATATCCTGGACAATAAAAACCTATGATTGTTGGGCTCGCTGCGACGCTTCGTCTGCGTCCCCTGAAACACACCGACCGACCATTGCTTGTGACGGAAGATTTGTTCTAACGTTTCGGTGTCAGCGGCCGGGAGAGCCGCCGCTTTGTTTTGGCGCAACGGGGTCATGAGCCCCGAGGAGGAACGATCATGAAGGCATCCTGGCTCGTCGCCGGGCTGTTCGCTGCGACCGCTGCCTTTGTGCAGCCTGCCGTGGCCCAGCAGCCGACCATTCCGATCATCGTGAAGGACACCACCTCGTTCTATTGGCAGATCGTTCTCGCCGGCGCGCGCAAGGCCGGCCAGGATCTCGGCGTGAAGGTACCTGAGCTCGGCGCCCAGTCCGAGGCCGACATCAACGGCCAGATCGCGATCCTCGAGAATGCGGTGTCGTCCAAGCCCGCCGCGATCGTGATCTCGCCGACCCAGCGCGCCGCGCTCGGCAAGCCGATCGACGAGGCCGCCAAGTCGGTCAAGATCGTCGGCATCGACTCGGCCGCCGACTCGAAAGCCTTCACCTCCTTCCTCACGACCGACAACGTGCAGGGCGGCCGCATCGCCGCGGACGGCCTCGCTGCTGCGATCACGAAGCAGTACGGCAAGGCCGAGGGTGAAGTCGCGCTGATCACGCATCTTCCCGGCGTCGGCTCGCTTGACGAGCGCTCCAAGGGCTTCAAGGAGCAGCTGGCCTCCAAGTACCCGGGCATCAAGCTCGTGGCCGACAAGGTCTCCGACGGCACCGCGAACGGCGGCCTGAACATCACCACCGACCTGCTGACCGCTTTTCCGAACCTGCGCGGCATCTTCGCCTCGAACCTCATCCAGGCCCAGGGCGCCATCCAGGCGATCGCGGAATCCAAGGCTCAGAACAAGGTGAAGCTCGTCGGCTTCGACAGCGACGACAAGCTCGTCAAGGCGCTGAAGGACGGCGTGATGGCAGCAACCGTCGTCCAGGACCCGTTTCGCATGGGCTATGACGGCGTCAAGACCGCGCTCGCTGCCTCCAAGGGCGAAAAGGTCGAAGCCTTCGTCGACACCGGCGCGAACCTGATCACGGGCGAGAACATGAACGGCGCCCGGGCGCAGGAACTGCTGAACCCGAAGGTGAAGTGACCGTCTCCCCCTGCTGATAGTTCCTCCGGGCCCAGGTGGCCCGGAGGAGCCGTTCATCTTCAGCACGCCTTCCTCGCCCCGTCGGCCGACTGGAATCCGATCCCGTGTCAGCGACCCAGGAGCCCATAACCGTCGCGCCCGCAGCGGCCGCGTCCGTTCCGATCCTCGAGCTGCGCAAGCTTGAGAAGCGGTATACGGGCACGCATGCCCTGAAGCCTACGGACCTGGCGTTCGAGGCGGGAGAGATCCACGCCATCGTCGGGGAAAACGGCGCGGGCAAGTCGACGCTGATCAAGCTCCTCACGGGCGTCACGCCGCGCACGGCGGGCGAGATCGTCTGGCAGGGGCGCCCGACCGACCTGTCGACGCCGAACCAGGCGATTGCGCTGGGCATCAACGCGGTGCATCAGGAGGTGGTCCTCTGTCCCCACCTCACGGTCGCCGCCAATATCTTCCTCGGCGACGAGGATACTGCACGCGGCGGGCTGCTGCGCGACCGGGCGATGGTGCGCGCAGCGCAGAAGATCCTCGACGACATCGGCTTCGCGCTGCCGGCCAACGTGCTCCTGTCGAGCCTCACCATCGGGCAGCAGCAGCTCATCGCCACTGCGCGCGCCGCGAGCCGCGGAACGAAGTTCCTGATTTTCGACGAACCGACCGCCTACCTGACGCGCCAGGAGGCCGCTCAGCTCTTCGCGCTCATCCGCCGCCTGAAGCGGGAGGGCGTCACGATCGTCTACATCAGCCACCGGATGGAGGAGATTTTCGAGCTGGCCGACCGCGTGTCGGTGCTGCGCGACGGAACGCTGGTGGGCACGCGCCGGGTGACCGAGACATCGGATGCCGAGTTGATCGCCATGATGATCAACCGCTCCATCGAGCAGATCTATCACAAGGAAACCTTCACGATCGGCGCGCCGATCCTCGAGGCGCGGGGTTTGTCCGGCCCCGGCTTCACGGACGTGTCCCTGAGCGTGCGCGAAGGCGAGATCGTCGGCCTATACGGCCTGATCGGCGCAGGGCGGAGCGAGTTCGTGATGGGCGTCTACGGGCGGCAGCGCTGTTCCGGCGGGGAAATTCTCTGGCGGGGGCGAAAGGTCGCCGTCCGTTCCGAGCGGCAGGCCATCGAACTGGGGATGGCTCTGGCGCCGGAGAGCCGGCGCGACCAGGGGCTCTGCCTCAACCTCGGCGTCGGACTGAACATCAACCTGCCCGTCTTCGACAGGCTCACCCGGGGCGTCACCATCGCCGGCGGCCGCGAGCGCGAGGCGGCGGACCGGCAGATCGCCGACCTGCGCATCAAGACCGCCGGTCGCAGCGCCCTCGCGCTGAGCCTGTCCGGCGGCAACCAGCAGAAGATCGTCATCGGCAAGTGGCTGAACCACGGCGCCAAGCTCTTCATCTTCGACGAGCCGACGGTCGGCGTCGACGTTGGCACCAAGGCGGAGATCTACCGCCTCTTCGGCCGCCTGCTGTCGGAGGGAGCGGGCATCCTGCTCATCTCCTCCTATCTGCCGGAGGTCTACGAGCTTGCCGACCGGCTCCACGTGTTCCGCGGCGGGCGGCAGGTCGCCTCCCACGGCTTCAAGGCCGCCAGCCATGAACAGATCCTGACCGAGGCCATCGGCGTCTAGCCGCAACCGGCCCTCCCGAGCGCCACGAGGACCCCCGACCATGAGCGACAACGCCGGCGCGCTGGCCTCCCAGAAAGCCAGGTTCGAGTTCTCCCGCCTGCTCGGCCTCACGCTCATCGGCGTGCTGCTGGCGATGTTCCTGTTCCTGTCGTGGAAGACGACCACATTCGCGACGCCCGGCAACATGTCGAACCTCGCGCGTCAGGGTGCGATCTTCGCGATCCTCGCGCTGGGGCAAACCTTCGTCATCATCACGGCGGGGATCGACCTTTCGGTCGGCGCGGTTGCGAGCTTCATCACCGTCGTTGTCGCAATGCTGATCCAGAGCATCGTGCCCGGCATCGCCGAGGCCCTGGCCGTGGTCGGCATTCCGGCATCCGCCGCAAACATGATCGGCCTGTGGATCGCGATCCTGGCAGCCCTGCTGCTCGGGATGGCCATCGGCGCGTTTCACGCCTTCGGCGTGGTGCAGATGGGATTACCGCCGTTCATCATCACGCTGGCGACCTTCACGGCCCTGCGCGGCGTCGGTCTGCTGATGACCAACGGCTCGACCATCAACGTCACCAATGATGCCTTCACCGGCTTCTCGCGCGGCGAGATCTTCGGCATCCCGAACCTCTTCGTGGTCGTGATCGTGGTCGCGGTGCCGGCCTTCGTTTACCTCCATCTCAGCAAGTACGGGCGCTACCTGTTTGCCGTGGGCTCGAATCCCGAAGCCGCCCGCCTCTCCGGCGTCAACGTGAAGGCCGTCACGGCGACCGCCTATATCCTGTCGTCCCTGTGTGCCGCCATCGTCGGCGTGATGCTCGCATCGCGCACGGGCACCGGCAACGCGACCCAGGCCATCGGTTTCGAGCTCGAGGCCATCGCCGCGTCCGTTATCGGCGGCACCAGCCTTTTCGGCGCGGTCGGATCGGTTTGGGGCCCGCTGCTGGGCGCCTTCATCCTCGCCACCATCCGCAACGGCGCGAATTTGATGAACGTGAACTCGTTCTGGCAGTTCATCATCACGGGCGGCCTCATCATCCTCATCGTGTACTTCGACGGACTGCGGCGGCAGAGACGCTGAGCCGGGCCCCCTTCCCCGCCCGCCCATCGCCTCCTAGGATGCCCGCCGAAAACGCGGCGCCGCCGCCAACATGAATCCTCCGGGAGAGACCCCATGAACGCCCCCGTCCGCAGCGCGCCCCGTGTCGTCCGGCTGTCGCCCGCCGACAATGTCGTGGTCTCCGTCGATACGATCGAAGCGGGGGCGGTGGTGGAGGGGGTGACGGCGCGGGTCCGCGTGCCGCGCGGCCACAAGATGGCGACCACGCCCATCCCGACCGGCCAGCCGATCCTGAAGTTCGAGCAGATCATCGGCTTCGCGTCGATGGACATCGCGGCGGGCGACTGGATCCACGAGCACAACGTCGAGATGCATGCTTTCGCGCGGGACTACCGCTTCGCGGAGGACGCCCGTGTCGAAGAGGTCCTGTCCATCGAACAGCAGGCGACGTTCCAGGGCTTCCGCCGGGCCAACGGCAAGGTCGGGACCCGCAACTACATCGCCATCCTCACCTCCGTGAACTGCTCCGCGACGGTGGCGCGTTTCATGGCGGAGGAGGTCAACCGGTCCGGCATCCTCGCCGACTACCCCAACATCGACGGCGTGATCCCGCTCGTCCAGGGCGGCGGCTGCGCCCTCGACGTCAAAGGCGAGGGCTACGAGATCCTCAAGCGCACCCAGTGGGGCTACGCCACCAATCCAAATGTCGGCGGCGTGGTGATGGTCGGCCTGGGATGCGAGGGCTTCCAGATCCCGCGCTGGAAGGAAGCCTACGGCGTCGGCGAGAGCGACACCTTCCGCACGATGACGATCCAGGAGACGGGCGGCACCCGCAAGACTGTGGCCGCCGGCGTCGAGGCGATCCGCCACATGCTGCCGATCGCCAATGCGGCGAGGCGGGAAACCTGCCCGGCGTCCGAGCTCATGCTCGCGCTGCAGTGCGGCGGATCGGACGGCTACTCCGGCATCACCGCCAACCCGGCGCTGGGCGCGGCCGTCGACATCCTCGTGCGCCACGGCGGGACGGCGATCCTCTCCGAGACGCCGGAGATCTACGGCGCCGAGCACCTGCTCACCCGTCGCGCGGCAAACCGCGAGATCGGCGAGAAGCTCGTCTCCATGATCCACTGGTGGGAGGACTACACCGCCCGCAACAAGATGGAGATGAACAACAATCCCTCGCCCGGCAACAAGCTCGGCGGGCTCACGACCATTCTGGAAAAGTCGCTCGGCGCCGCCGCCAAGGGCGGTACCACGACGCTCGCGGGCGTCTATCATTATGCCGAGCCCGTCGACGCAAAGGGGTTCGTCTACATGGACACCCCCGGTTACGACCCCGTCTCGGCGACCGGCCAGGTGGCGGGCGGCGCCAACATGCTGTGCTTCACGACCGGCCGGGGCTCGGCCTATGGCTGCAAGCCCACGCCCTCCATCAAGCTCGCCACCAACAGCGACATCTACCGCCGGATGATCGACGACATGGACATCAACTGCGGCGACATTCTCGACGGCGTGTCGATCGAGGAGAAGGGCCGGGAGATCTTCGAGATGGTTCTGCGGGTCGCGTCGGGCGAGCGCTCCAAGTCTGAACTGCTCGGCTACGGTGACGCCGAGTTCGTGCCCTGGACGGTCGGCGCGACGATGTAGGACGGTCTGGGAATGCCTTCGTTCCCGCTGACGTGACGATGTGGCGCCGGCGAAGCTCGCGCGGGCGTGTTCAATTTGTCATTGAAGTGTCGCGGAACGTTCATGTTAAGCTGCGACCAAACCACTCCAGACGTTCCAGGTGGGAGCGGGTCAAACGGTGTGGAACCACAGGGAGACTGAAATGAAACATCACTTCACGGCCGCGATCTCCATGCTTGCCGTCATGACGGCGGCGCCTGCCTTCGCGCAGACCGAGATCCAGTGGTGGCATGCGATGACCGGCGCCAACAACGACGTGGTCAACAAGCTGGCGGCCGACTTCAACGCCGCGCAGACCGAGTTCAAGGTCGTCGCGACCTACAAGGGCAGCTACGCCGACACGCTGAATGCCGGCATCGCCGCCTTCCGAGCTGGCAACGCGCCGCACATCATGCAGGTGTTCGAGGTCGGGACGGCGACGATGATGGCCGCAAAGGGCGCCATCAAGCCCGTGCAGGACATGATGAAGGAGGCGGGCGAGGCTTTCGATCCGAAGTCGTACTTGCCTGCGATCACGGGCTATTATTCGACTGCCAAGGGCGAGATGCTGTCCTTCCCGTTCAACTCCTCGACGATGGTCATGTGGGTGAACAAGGACGCGCTGAAGAAGGCGAACATCGCTGACGTGCCGAAGACGTGGCCCGAGGTGTTCGAGGCCGGCAAGAAACTGAAGGCGGCGGGCTACGACAAGTGCGGCTTCACCGCCGCGTGGTCGCCGTGGGCATTGGTTGAGCAGTTCTCGGCCTGGCACAACGCGCCGATGGGCAGCAAGGCCAACGGCCTCGACGGCTTCGACACCGAGATGAAGTTCAACAGCCCGACGCACGTCAAGCTACTGACGGACCTCGTCAATCTTCAGAAGGACAAGACCTACGACTATTCCGGCCGCGCCAACGAGAACGAGGGCCGCTTCACCTCGGGCGAGTGCCCGATCATGCTCACCTCGTCGGGCTTCTTCGGCAACGTGAAGGCGAATGCGAAGTTCGAGTTCACCTCGGCGCTGATGCCGTACTACCCGGATGTCGCGGGTGCTCCGCAGAACTCCATCATCGGCGGCGCCTCGCTGTGGGTCATGGGCGGCAAGTCGGCGGCGGAGTACAAGGGCATCGCGAAGTTCTTCACCTTCCTGTCCGACACCGACCGTCAGGCCAAGCTGCACATCGAGTCGGGCTACCTGCCGATCACCAAGGCAGCGTACGAAAAGGTCAAGGCGTCGGGCTTCTACACCCAGAATCCCGACCGCGAGACCCCCATCAAGTCGCTGACCAACAAGGAGCCGACCGAGAACTCGCGCGGGCTGCGCTTCGGCAACATGGTGCAGATCCGCGACATGATCTCCGAGGAGCTCGAGAACGCGCTCGCCGGCAAGAAGACGCCGCAGCAGGCGCTCGACGACGCCGTGAATCGCGCCAACGCCACGCTGCGCCAGTTCGAGCGCACCGCCGGCCGCTGATCTGCGACCCGACGCGCCCGCTTCGGCGGGCGCGTCTTCCCTCTCCGCGCGCGCTCGCCTAGGATCATTGCCCGCGTATCATTCGGGATTCTATCCTCCAGCGCCGTCCGGCACCCCAGAGCAGCATGGAAAAGCGATCGGTCTTCGGCAATCGCCTGCTGCCGTATCTTCTGCTGGCGCCGCAACTCGCGATCACGATCGTCTTCTTCTACTGGCCGGCCTCGCAGGCCGTTTGGATGTCGTTTCGCATCCAGGACGCCTTCGGCATCGCCACCGAATTCGTCTGGTTCGAGAACTACACGGAGCTCTTCAAGTCCCGCGCTTACTACGAGGCGATGTGGACCACCGTCGTGTTCTCGAGCTGGGTCACGGTCCTGTCGATGGGCACAGCCCTGCTTCTGGCCGTCATGGCCGACAAGCAGATCCGGGGCGCGACGGCCTACCGCACGCTGCTCATCTGGCCCTATGCGGTCGCCCCGGCCATCGCCGGCGTGTTGTGGCTGTTCATGTTCCAGCCCTCGCTCGGCATGGTCGGCCGCTCCCTGCGCGCGATGGGGATCGACTGGAATCCCTTGCTTGACGGCAACCATGCGATGATCCTCGTCATCCTCGCGGCGACGTGGAAGCAGATCAGCTACAATTTCCTGTTCTTCCTCGCGGGGCTGCAGTCGATCCCAAAGAGCCTGATCGAGGCCGCAGCCATCGACGGCGCGCGCCCGGCGCGGCGGTTCTGGACGATCGTGTTCCCGCTGCTGTCGCCGACCACGTTCTTCCTGCTGGTCGTCAATGTGGTCTACGTGTTCTTCGACACGTTCGGCATCATCGATGCGATCACGAAGGGCGGCCCGGCCACGTCGACGCAGACGCTGGTCTACAAGGTGTTCTCCGACGGCCGTCTCGGCGGCGACCTCGGCGGCTCGGCTGCGCAGTCCGTGATCCTGATGGCCATCGTGATCGGCCTCACCGCAATCCAGTTCCGCTATGTCGAGCGCAAGGTGACGTACTGACATGGTCGAGAAGCGTCACTGGTTCTTCGACACCCTGCCGCACGTTATCCTGTGCATGGGCGTGTTCATCGTCGCTTTTCCGGTGTGGCTCGCCTTCGTCGGCTCCACCTGGGACGCGGCGACGATCGCCAACGGCCAGATGCCGATCTACCCGGGCCCCCATGCGGCCGAGAACTACTATCGCACGCTGTTCGTCGGCGCCGGTCGCACGACGGGGCAGCCGGTCTGGCTGATGATGACGAACAGCTTCGTCATGGCCATCACGATCGCGGTCGGAAAGATCGCGATCTCGATCATCTCCGCCTACGCGGTGGTGTATTTCCGCTTTCCGTTCCGCATGGCGGCGTTCTGGCTGATCTTCATCACGCTGATGCTGCCGGTCGAAGTGCGCATCTATCCGACCTACGAGATCGTCGCGCAGCTCAACATGCTCGACACCTATTCCGGCCTCGCCATCCCGTTGATCGCCTCCGCCACCGCGACGCTGCTGTTCCGGCAGTTCTTCATGACCATCCCGGACGAACTGGTCGAAGCCTCGAAGATCGACGGCGCCGGTCCGTTCAAGTTCTTCAAGGATACGGTGCTGCCGCTGTCGATCACGACCATCGCAGCACTCTTCGTGATCCAGTTCATCTACGGTTGGAACCAGTATCTCTGGCCGCTGCTGATCACCACCAAGCCGACCATGCAGACCATCGTCATCGGCATCAAGACGATGCTGGTCACGCAGGACGCCCTGACCGAGTGGCAGCTCGCCATGACGACTGCGGTGCTGGCGATGGTGCCGCCCGTTCTGGTGGTGCTCGTCATGCAGAAGTTGTTCGTGCGTGGCCTCGTCGAGACGGAGAAGTGATGTGGCCGAGGTGACGCTGAAAGCCGTTCGCAAGGTCTATGCAGGCAACGTCGAGGCGGTGAAGGGCGTCGACATCGATATTCCTGACGGTGGCTTCTGCGTCCTCGTCGGGCCGTCCGGCTGCGGCAAGTCCACGCTCTTGCGGATGGTTGCGGGCCTCGAGACCATCAGCTCGGGCGAGATCGCCATCGGCGGCCGGGTGGTCAACCAGATCGAGCCGGCGGACCGCGACATCGCGATGGTGTTCCAGAACTACGCGCTCTACCCGCACATGAGCGTCTACGACAACATCGCCTATGGACTGCGCAACCGCGGCACGCCGAAGGACGAGATCGACCGGCGCGTCCAGGAAGCCGCGAGGATCCTCGCCATCGAGCCGTTCCTGGCCCGCCGCCCCCGCCAGTTGTCCGGCGGTCAGCGCCAGCGCGTCGCCATGGGCCGCGCGATCGTGCGCAAGCCGCAGGTCTTCCTGTTCGACGAACCCCTCTCCAACCTGGACGCCAAGCTGCGCGTCCAGATGCGGGTCGAGATCAAGAAGCTGCAGCGCGCGCTCGGCGTGACCGCCATCTACGTCACCCATGACCAGGTCGAGGCGATGACGCTGTCCGACAAGCTGGTCGTCATGAACGGCGGCCGCGTCGAGCAGGTCGGCACGCCCACCGACGTGTATCGCCGCCCGGCGACGAAGTTCGTCGCGACCTTCATCGGCTCCCCGCCGATGAACATCGTCCCGGGCGTGGTGGCGGGCGAGGGCAGTGTGTCCGTGGGAGGGCATGTCATGGCGGTCGACGATATCCGCGCCGGCCTTCCGAAAGGCGCAAAGGTCGATATCGGGCTTCGACCCGAGGATCTCGTCGTCGAGCCCGGGGCGACCGACGGCCATCCCCTGATCGAGGTCGACTTCGTCGAGGAACTGGGCGCGACGCAACTTTTCCACGGCACGCTCGGCGGCGCGCCCATCGTCGTGCAATGCCCCACCGACAAGGTCCCGACGACGGTGAAGCGGCTCGCGTTGTCCATCGCGCCCACGCTGATCCACGTCTTCGACCATGAGACAGGCGAGCGAATCGGCCGCACATTCGGATCGGTCGCCGCCTGACGCGGCCTTAGGTGGTCCCTTCGGCGGCAGGCGGCCGCGCCGCACGCGCTACGGGGCCGACACGTGCCTCTGCTTCGCATCGACACTCCGCCTCGCGATGCGCTAGGGAGAAGTCGATCACGAACGGGGGCTGCAATGACGGTGAAGATCGACGGGCGCAGGCTGAAGGCTGACGGTGTCATGCGCGTCGCGCGCCCCTCTCCGGCGGGGCGCTACGAGAAGGCCGCGCTCGATGCCGGGGCTCGCGACCGCATTGCGGCCACAAGGCGCTACATCGACGAGCGTTGGATGCACGACGATGCCCCGCTGATGTACGCCTTCAACACGGGGGTCGGCCTGTTCAAGGACCAGCGCGTGCTGATGTCCGACATGATCGCCTACCAGTCCAAGACGATCTTCGCGCACGCCACCGGCGTCGGCGAACCGTTGCCGGAGGACGCCGTCCGCGCGACGATGCTGCTGCGGGCCAACGCCTTCGCCTCGAACTTCTCCGGCCCCCGTGTCGAGCTCGTCGAGCGGCTCATCGCCTTCCTGAACGCGGGGCTGCACCCCGTCATCCCGGCCAAGGGATCGGTCGGCGCCTCCGGCGACCTTGCCCCGCTCGCCCATCTCGCCGGCGCGGTGTGCGGCTTCCCCGAGGCGGAGATGGTCTACCGCGGGAAGCGCATGCCGGCGCGTGACGCGATCGCCAAGGCCGGTTTCGCGCCCGACTTCGATCTCGGCGCCAAGGATGCATCGGCGCTGATCAACGGTTCCACCGTGTCGCTCGCGATCGGCGTGCTGGCGCTGGAAGACGCGCGCCGGCTGCGTCGTACCGCTGATATCGCCCTGGCACTTTCGCTCGAGGCCATGCGCGGCGAACTCGCCGCCTTCGACCCGCGCGTCCATGCCGCGCGGCCGCATCCCGGCCAGGCTGCCGTCGCCCGGAACGTGCTGAAGCTCATCGGAGATTCGAAGCGCTGTTCGGCCGATGCGCGGATGACGGTCTATCCGGAGGAGAACCGCGCGCCGGGAACGCCTCCGCCGCCGCGCGTGCAAGACGTCTACTCGCTGCGTTGCGCGCCGCAGGTTCATGGTCCCGTGCTGGAGGCGCTGGACTACGCGTCCCGCATCATCGGCACCGAGATCAACTCGGCAACCGACAACCCGCTCATCTTCGACGACGGCCAGGAGGGCTACGTGTCCATCTCGGGCGGCCATTTCCATGGGCAGTACGTGGCGCAGGCAATGGATCTCGTCGCCATCGCGGTCGCCGACCTCGGCTCCATCTGCGAGCGGCGGCTCGCCCGCCTCGTGGATCCCACCATGAGCTACGGCCTGCCGCGCAACCTGCTGGCTGGCAAGAAGGGGCTCAATACGGGTTTCGCCACGGTGCAGTGCTCGATGTCGGCGTTGGTGATGGAGAATCGAACGCTGTGCATGCCGGGATCCGTCGACTCGATCCCCGGCAAGAGCAACGCTGAGGACCACGTCTCGAATTCCACGTGGTGCGCCCGAAAGGCGCGTACCGTGGTCGAGAACGTCGAGCAGATCGTCGCCGGCGAGCTGCTGATGGCCGCGCAGGCGCTCAGCCTCGTCGAACCCATAGCGAAGGGGCATCCGATCGGCACCGGCTCACGGGCCGCCCTGGAGGCCATCCGCACGGTAATCCCGCCGGCGCTCGACGGCGACCGCTGGTATGCGACCGAAATGCGCCAGGCGCTCGACCTCGTCCGCAGCGGCGCGGTCCTCGACGCCGTCGAGCAGGCCGTCGGGCGTCTCGACTGACCGTCGGATCTTTTTTCGGGAGGGCTGCATCCGGCCGGCCTGCCTTCGGGTAGAATCCTTGCAAAGAGGACTCGCCCGGTTGACGCAGCAATCGATCCTCGGGACGCATTCACGGGATCCGGCCCCGCTGGATCTCGCGGCCGCGCTGCGTCGCTGCGCGGCCGGGGACGGCGCGTCGCTGCGCGCGATCTACGACGCCGAGGCGCCGCGCATGGTGGGCGTGGCGCTCCGGCTGCTCCGTCGGCGCGACCTCGCTGAGGAAGCGGTGCACGACACCTTCCTGAAGGTCTGGGCCAGCGCGGCGATGTTCGATGAAGCGCGGGGCGATCCGCGGGCGTGGATCTACACGATCCTGCGCAACCGTTCGCTGTCGATCCTCCGCGGCGAGGCGCGCACCGACCTCGTCGACGACTTCGAGCCGATGGGCATGGCGTCCGACGACGAATCGCCGGAGGAGGCCATGTCCCGCCTGTCCGACGCGGGCGCGTTGAAGCATTGCCTCGGACGGCTCGATCCCGAACGTCGGGAGGCCGTCCTGCTGGCTTACGTACAGGGCCTGACCCACGGCGAAATCGCCGGGCGGATGCAAATCCCGCTCGGCACGATCAAGTCGTGGATCCGGCGGAGCCTCATGGCCCTGAAGGATTGCCTCGCATGATCCCCGCCGAACGCGATCGACTTGCCGCGGAATACGCGCTGGGCGTGGTCGAAGGCGCGGAGCGCGAGCGCGCGGACGCGCTTTTTGCCGGTGACGAAGCCTTCACCCGCGCCGTGACGCGGTGGGCTGCGCATCTCGGCGAGCTCGACCGCGCGACACCCGGGATCGCGCCCGACCCCGTGCTGTGGGAGCGCATCAGCGCCACCCTCGCGCAAAGCGCGCGCTCCTCCGCTGCTCCTGCCCGCGCTGCCGGAACGATGACGACCCGCTGGCGCGAGATCTGGTCGAGCCTCGGCTTCTGGCGTCCGGCGGCCATGGCCGCCGCCTGCGCCGCGCTGCTCATGGCAGTCGGGCTCGGCCTCGCGGTGCAGCGGGCCAGCCGCGCCCCCGTCCTCGTCGCCGTGCTGCTCACCGACGCGAGCCGGCCCGCCGCGGTCGTCAACGCGTTTGCGGACGGCCGGACGGAACTCGTCCCGCTCGACACCATCGCCGTGCCGCCCGGCAAGGCGCTCGAGATCTGGACCCTGTGGGACAGGGCCCGCGGCCCCGTTTCGGTCGGTCTCATCGACGCGGCCCGCCGCGTGAACCTGCGGCTCGACGGTCTTCCGGCGCCGGGGCCGAACCAGCTCTTCGAGATCACGCTCGAGCCCGCTACGGGCTCGCCCACTGGCCGCCCGACGGGTCCGATCCTGATGAAGGGCACCACCAGTTCGGCCCTCTGACGAAAAAGCCCGGGCCGCCGGCCCGGGCTTCGATCATCGCGCATCGGCTTCCAGTTATTCTGGACCCTCACTCGGCGGCGAGCTGGCTGGCCGGAGCGGCGGCGCGGATGTCGGCGTCGACGTGCTCCTCGAACTTCTTGAAGTTCGCGTTGAACATCGCCACCAGCTTCTTCGCCGTCTCGGCGAACTCTGCCTTCGAGGCCCAGGTCTTCACCGGGTAGAGGATGTGCGGCTCGATCCCCGGAACCGACGTCGGCACGGCGAAGCCGAAATAGGGATCGGTGCGGAAGTCCGCCCTGTTCAGTGAGCCGTCGAGGGCTGCGGTGAGCAGGCGACGCGTCACGCGGATCGGCATGCGGCGGCCGACGCCGAACTTGCCGCCGGTCCAGCCGGTGTTGACGAGCCAGCAGTCCACCCCGTGCTTGCCGACGAGTTCACGCAGCAGGTTGCCGTACACCGAAGGATGGCGCGGCATGAACGGCGCGCCGAAGCAGGTCGAGAACGTCGCCTCGGGATCCTTCACGCCCTTTTCCGTGACCGCCACCTTCGCCGTGTAGCCGGAGAGGAAGTGGTACATCGCCTGATCCGCGGTCAGCCGCGCGATCGGAGGCAGCACGCCGAAGGCATCGGCGGTGAGCATGATGACGTTCGACGGCGCGGGGCCGAGGTTCTTTTCCGAAGTGTTGGGGATGAACTCGATGGGGTAAGCGCCGCGCGTAT
>JAIYAB010000290.1 GCA_027489275.1 Hyphomicrobiales bacterium | reverse complement strand
CTCCTGGGTGCTGATGCGCACCGACTGGTCGAAGCGCACGGACCCGGCGAAGTTCCTCAACATGCAGGCCGACGGCCCACACGTCCCCGGCCCGAACGCCGACGCGGTACGCCTCCTCGTCGAGCGCGACGTCAACGGCTGGGGCGTCGAGGCCGTCGGCACCGACGCCGGCCAGGCCTTCTCGTTCGAGCCGGCCTTCCCGGCGCACGCGCTGATGCACGGGTCGAACAAGTTCGGCCTCGCCAGCCTGTGCAACCTCGACAAGCTGCCGCCGACGGGCGCGGTCATCATCGCCGCGCCGCTGAAGATCGAGCACGGATCGGGCAGCCCGCTGCGCGTGATCGCGCTCGTTCACGAAGACGCCTGACGAACCACCTCTCCCCGTCGCGCCGGCATCGCCGGCGCGACGGGGAAGCCCCGACATGAACGCGACATGGAGCCCCCGCCATGGCTGAACGGTCCTTCAAGGAAGAGGTGAAGAGCCTCCATCTGGGCGACGGCGACGAGTTCGCCGGCGAAGGCATCCTCGCGATCACCAAGGCGCTGCTGCAGGCGGGCGTGTCCTATGTCGGCGGCTACCAGGGCGCGCCGATCTCGCACCTGATGGACGTGCTGTCGGACGCCAACGAGATCCTCGAGGGCCTCGGCGTCCACTTCGAGTCGAGCGCCAGCGAGGCGACCGCGGCCGCCATGCTCGCGGCCTCCGTCAACTATCCGCTGCGCGGCGCGGTGACCTTCAAGTCGACCGTGGGCACCAACGTGGCCTCCGACGCGCTTGCGAACCTCGCCTCCGGCGGCGTCACCGGCGGCGCGATGATCATCGTCGGCGAGGACTACGGCGAGGGCTCCTCCATCATGCAGGAGCGCAGCCACGCCTTCGCGATGAAGTCGCAGATCTGGCTGCTCGATCCAAAGCCGAACCTGCCCACCATCGTCGACATGGTGGAGAAGGGCTTCGAACTCTCCGAGGTGTCCAACACCCCGGTCATGCTGGAGGTGCGCATCCGCGCCTGCCACGTCTACGGCCGCTTCCGGACGAAGGACAACGTCCGCCCGTCCTTCACGCTGCGCGACGCGATGGAGAACCCCCGGCGCGACGTCAATCGCATCGTGCTGCCGCCGGCGAGCTACCTCCACGAGAAGGAGAAGATCGACAAGCGCTGGCCTGCGGCCGTGAAGTTCATCCAGGACAACGGGCTCAACGAGATGACGGAGGGGGATCTCTCCTCCATCGGCATCGTCATGCAGGGCGGCATGTACAACACCGCCATGCGCGCGCTGGAGCTGAACGGCCTCGCCGACGCCTTCGGCGCGTCCCGCGTGCCGCTCTATGTCCTCAACGTCACCTATCCGCTCGTCGATGCGGAGTTCATCCGCTTCTGCGAGGGGAAAAAGGCGATCCTCATCGTCGAGGAGGGCCAGCCCGAGTTCATCGAGCAGGCCGTCCACACGATGCTGCGCCGCGCCGACATCCAGACGAAGGTGCACGGCAAGGACATCCTGCCGATGGCCGGCGAATACACCGGCGGCGTCATGAAGGAGGGCTTCGGCAAGTTCGTCGCCCTCTACGAGCCGGCCTCGGCCGTCACCGGCGGCGCGCCGCCGGAGGGCGACAACCGCCGCAAGGCGGCGATGGCGGCGCTCGACGGCAAGGTCCACGGCCGGCCGCCGTCCTTCTGCACGGGCTGCCCGGAGCGGCCCATCTTCACGGCGCTGAAGCTCGTCGAGCGCGAGCTCGGCCCGCACCATGTGAGCTGCGACATCGGCTGCCACCTGTTCTCCATCCTGCCGCCCTTCAACATCGGCGCGACCACGATGGGCTACGGCCTCGGCGGCGCCGGCGCGGCGGCGTTCAACACCGTATCGGACAAGCGCGTCATCTCGGTGATGGGCGACGGCGGCTTCTGGCACAACGGGCTGGCGTCATCGGTGGGCAACGCCGTCTTCAACAAGAGCGACAACGTCATCCTCATCGTCGACAACGGCTATTCGGCCGCCACCGGCGGGCAGGACATCCTGTCCTCCCACCACGCCAGCCCGACGCGTTCGACGCAGAACGCCATCGAGAAGGCGGTGCGCGGCGTCGGGGTCGAGTGGGCGCGCACGATCACCCACACCTACGACCTCAAGACGATGAAGGACACGCTGAAGGAGGCGCTGACGACGCCGGAGAAGGGCCCCAAGGTCATCGTCGCGCAGTCCGAGTGCATGCTGAACAAGCAGCGCCGGGTGAAGCCGCAGGTGAACCAGGCGATCCGCGACGGCAAGCGCGTCGTGCGCGAGCGCTTCGGCGTCGACGCCGACACCTGCACCGGCGACCATTCCTGCATCCGCCTGTCCGGCTGCCCCTCGCTCACCATCGCGCCGAATCCGGACCCGCTGCGCAAGGATCCGGTCACGCAGGTCATCAACTCCTGCGTCGGCTGCGGCCTGTGCGGCGAGGTTAGCCACGCGGCCGTGCTCTGCCCGTCCTTCTACCGCGCCTCGATCATCAACAACCCGACGCCGAAGGATCGCCGCCGGCACGGCATCCGGCAGGCGGTGATCGGCTTCTTCCAGCGCCGGCTCGCCCGCCGCTCCCACGCCTACGCCTGACCGACCGGAATGACCGCCGCCATGACCGCCGAGACCCCGCGCGCCATCCGCATCGCCATCCTCGCCATGGGCGGG
>JAIYAB010000248.1 GCA_027489275.1 Hyphomicrobiales bacterium | reverse complement strand
GGACTGGCGGCGGCCCCCGCAGCGGCGCAGATGCGCGGCCATGGCGGCCCGGTCCGCGGCGTGGCGGTGACGGCCGACGGCGCGCTGGCCATCAGCGGCGGCTTCGACAGCGCGGCGATCGTCTGGGCGATCGAGCAGGGACGGGCGCTCTCGGTCCTGCGGTTGCACGACGGGTCGGTCAACGCGGTCGCGACGTTGCCGGACGGCCGCTTCGCAACGGCCGGCGAGGATGGCCGCATCGCGCTGTGGCGGCTGGGTCGTCCCGAGCCGGAGAGCGTTTTCAAGGCCCACGACGCCCCCATCGCCGGCCTTGCCGTCGCTCCGGACGGCGCGGCCATCGCCTCGGCGTCCTGGGACGGCACGGCCCGGATCACTCCGCTCGACGGGTCGGCTGCCACGGTGTTCGCCGGGCACCAGGGCAATGTGAACGCGGTGGCGTTCTCCGCCGACGGCCGGATGCTCTACACAGCCGGATACGACGCGACGCTGCGGATGTGGACCCGCGCGGGGCAGGCGTTGCGCGCGATCACGACGCCGACGGCCCTGAATGCCGTGGCCGTGGCCGGGGACAGGATCGTCGTGGGCGGGGCTGACGGGCATGTCCGGATCTTCGAAGCGGACGGCATCGCGGCGGGCGAGGGCGAGGCCATCGGCGCGCCCATCGTGAGCCTCGCCGCCGCGCCGGACGGCGCTCGGGTCGCCGCGGCCGGAGCGCGCGGCGCGGTCGTCGTCGCCGATGCGCGCAACGGGCGGACGCTGGCGACGCTTGTCGGTCCAGGGCTTCCGGTGTGGTCGGTGGCGTTCCATCCCGACGGACAGCGCCTCGTGACCGGAGGCGGCGACCGTCTGGTGCGGCAATGGAAGGCGGCCACCGGCGAGCCGATTGGCGCCTTCACCGTAGCCCAGCCCGGCAACGGCCTCGAGGCCTTCGGCGAAGACCGCGGCGCGCAGGTGTTCCGGGCCTGCGTGGCCTGCCACGCGCTGCGGCCGGAGGACGGCGAGCGCGCCGGCCCCACCCTGCACGGCATCATGGGCCGGCGGATCGCCACTGTGCCGGGCTATCCGTATTCGCCGGCGCTCAAGGGCATGGACATCGTCTGGACGCCCGAGACGGTCGCGCGGCTCTTCGAGATCGGGCCGAATGCCTACACGCCCGGCACCAAGATGCCCGAGCAGACGATCAACGCAGCCGACGATCGCGAGGCGCTGGTGCGCTTCCTCGAGCGCGTGACGCGTCCTTAGGCGGCCGTCACTGCGGCGCGCCCGCCGGCGGCGGCGGTTCCACGACTAGTTCAGCCCGTCCTTGCCCTCTTCGCGTTCGCGCAGATAGTCCTCGGCCGTTCGGACGCGCGGGCGCTCCGGCGCGGCGTGGGGGTCGAAGCCCTCATTGACGACGCGCTGGACGCGGCAGTCGTCGCACATCATCAAAACCTCGATCCGGCTCCTGTTGGCGCCCGAAAACATCCAATGCTTCTCTTCGAGCCGCGACTTGATGCGCTCGATCGTGCTCTTCGTGCCGAAGGGCTTCGCGCAGGCGATGCAGTGAAAAGGCTCTTCCTCCTTCAGCACCCGCCGCGGTTCGTTCCAGGCCGCGAAATCGACCTGGGCGGCTATGGTGATGGCGTCCTCCGGGCATGTCGCCTCGCACAGCCCGCACTGCACGCAAAGGCTCTCGGTGAAGCGCAGCATCGGGCGCTCCGGATTGTCGGACAGCGCACCCACCGGGCACGCCGAGACGCAGGAGAGGCAGAGCGTGCAGGCCGCCTGGTCCAGGTTCACTGTCCCGAAGGGCGCGCCCTTCGGCAGCGGCACCACGTCGACGGGGGCCGGCGCGGCCTCGTGCAGCGCGCGGAAGGAGAGCTGCAGCAGCCGGCGCTTCTCGTCGAGCGGCATGAAGCTCGATGGGGAGGGGCTGGCTACGCCGCGCGGACCGGCATCGAGGGCGACGCGCAGCGCGTCCGGATCGTCGGTCTCGATGAGAGTTGCGACGCCTTCGCCGTAGCCGAGCGCCGATAGCAGGCGGCCCGAGACGTCGAGCGTGGCGAGGATTCCGGTCGTCTCGTGCTTCGGCTTGGCGCGGCCAAGCAGGCGCAGGCCCGTCGCTCCATACGCGAAGGCGGCGGCGATCCATTCGGGCCCGACCTGGCTCACCTCGTTGACGCGCAACGGGAGCACGTTGGCCGGCAGCCCGCGGCCGAAGCGGGCCAGCGCGTCGATCAGCGGATCGCCGTGGTCGACATCGTGGACGAGCACGACGGGCGATGCGCCGCCCGCCGCCCGATAGGCCGCGAGCATCGTGCGCAGCCGCCGCAGGCCGGCGTCGGACGGCGGCAGGGCATAGGCCGCCGCGCCGGTCGGGCACGCCGCAGCGCACGCGCCGCAGCCGGCGCAGATGTTGGCGTCGATGGCGACATGGTCGCCGGCCGGCGTGATCGCGCCCGTCGGACACAGGTCGAGGCAGCGGGTGCAGCCGGTGATTTTCGAGCGCGAATGCGCGCAAAGGCTCTCGGTGAAGCTGATGTAGCGCGGCTTGTCGAACGTGCCGACGAGGTTGGCCGCGTCGAACACGGCGCGCTGGACGGCGGCCGGGTCGCGCGGATCGGCGCGCAGGTAGCCCGGGCGCAGCTCGTGCGCCGGAAACAGCGGCTGGCCGCCGGTCAGGTCGATGATGATGTCGCAGCGCGACACGGCGCCGTCCTTCGCCGGGCCGAAGCGGAAGGCCTCGCGGGAGGAGGGGAGAGGCTGCGCGACGCCGTCGAGCGTCACCTCGAAGGCACCGAGCCAGCCGGCTGCGTTGCGCACGCGTCCGCGCAGGATCGGGTAGTCCGTCACGCGCGGGGGAACGACGTCGTCGGAATGCGTGAGCACGACCGTGAGGTCGAGCCGGTCAGCGAGGCGGGCGGCCGCCTCCAGCGCCGTGGAATCGCGGCCGAGCAGCAGGGTCACGCCCTCGCTCTCCATGGTGACCAGCGGCGTCGCCGGCATGGGCTCGGCGGCGGCGGCGAGCAGGGCCGCCATCTTCGGGCCCGCCCGATCTGCTTCGTCCGACCAGCCCGCATGCTCGCGGATGTTGGTGAAGACGATGTCGTCCCTGCGCCCGAGATCTTCCGCGGCTTCCCTGAACAGCGGTTCTTCCTGCGTGCAGGCGATCGTCAGCGGCGCGCCCGTTTCCATCAGCATCCGCATGACGTCGAGTTCGCGCCGGCACATCTGGTCGCCGCGCTTCACGGCTCCGCCACAGGCTCGGCCTATCGCCGCAGTGTCGAGGGGCATCGTCTCGTCGCAGGAGCAGACGACGACGGTCCGGGCTGTTTCGGCCATGAATTGTCCCTCGGCAGGCGCTTCCCGAGGCCGGGTCATGCAAGACGACCGGCTCTCGCTCTTTTCGCGCGAGCTTATATATACCTCTGCGGCCCGGAACGACCCCCGTCCGGTCGAATTCTGCCCGAACAGGTGCGATTGCCACGACGATGACCCCCGCCGCAGCCGATCCCGACACCCTGTTGCTGCCGCCGCTGTTCACGCTCGTGACGCTGCGTGAGGCGGGTGACGCCTTCTCGCACGCCTGCGCCATCGCGCCCGAGGCCGGGGCGGGCACGCTCGTGTGGGTGCGTCGCTACGATCTCGTCGAGTTCGCCGTGGTGCTGGAGCCCGAGGAGACGCTTCCGGCCGCGCGCTGCGCGGCCTTCGTCGGCATGAACGCGCTGGCCGATACGCTGGCGGCCTTTTGCCCCCCCGAGAAGGAGGTCGAGATCGGCTGGCCGGTGACGCTGCGCTTCAATCACGGCCGTATCGGCGGCGGCCGGCTGGCGGCCGCGCCGGGAGCGTCGGACGGCCAGACGCCGGAGTGGATGGTCTTCGGCGGCATTCTCATCGCTGACAGCCTGGACCCTCTCGCACCCGGAGCGACGCCGGAGACGACCTCGCTCGTCGAGGAAGGGTTTACCGATGTCGACGCGCCGCAACTCGTGGAGAGTTTCGCGCGCCACCTGATGGCGGGCTTCCACTCGTGGTCGGACCGCGGCTTCCGCTCCGTGGCGCGGACCTATCTGGAACGCCTCGCCGGCGCCGAGCCCGGCGTGCGCCGCGGGATCGACGTCAACGGCGACCTGCTGCTGCGGCGGGGCGAAACGACGGAACGGCTCGCGCTTCTGCCTGGGCTCGACGGCGCCGACTGGTACAACGCGCAGCGCGGGGAGCCTCGCCTGTGAAGCTGCCGCGCACCATCCGGCTCGACCCATCCGACCGCTTCGTCTTTGCGGTGGCCGCGGAGCCGGGCGAATGGGCCGTGTCCGGCGCGTTTCTCTACGCGGATGCCGATCCCGACTCCCTGCCGGGCAAGGAAAAGGTGGCGATGCGCAGCGGCTTCCTCGGCGTCGACAGCTTCGGCTGGTCCACCCTCGTGGTGGTGACCGAAGCCACCACGGCAGAGCGGGACGATGCCGTCGAGACGCTGGCGCGCCAGTTCGTCGATCGGTTGGGTGCGCCGGACATCGACGCGGCGCGGGCGGCGGCTGCGGAAGAGGTCGACTTCGCGGCCTCGATCTGCGACCACCCGGTCAACACGCTGCTTGCGGTGCATCGCGCCGTGGAGGGAGAGGGGCTCGTCGAGCGCTTTCGCACGCTCCACCAACGCGAGCCCACGCCCGGCGCCGACGGCCTGCACGCCTATGCGCGCGCGTTCACCATCGAGGAGTTCGACGACGAGGACGCGCCCGTCGAGCGGGTCGACCTCGCCTCACTCGCCAACAAGGACGGCGCGAAGCGCTGACGGGACGGGCCGATGACCGAGTTCTGGGTGTCGAGCGGGCATCATCTCACGCACCGCCACGAGGGAGGCGGCATCGTCGCCACCGACGAGCTGATCCTCGCCTATCTGGCGCGCCCTGAGGTGCTGCCGCCCGAGGAAGCGTGCGACGCCGAGCGCGCCCTGCACGCGTCCCTGATGGACGATCCCCGACGAGCGGTCCTGGCCGCGGAGATCGCCGCGCTGGCCGATCCCGACGCGCGCGAGAACTGGGAGTTTCTCGTCGGTTTCCGCGACCGGCTCTTCGCCGCGCCCACCATCGAGGCAGCCTATCTCGGTCTGGTGCGCGACGGGGCCGGCGTCCCGCCGCTGTTCATGAACCACCTCGCCCACCTCATCCTGCGCAATGTTCTGGACGGGTGCGAGGATCCTTACATCCTGCGCTCGGCAGAGCCGTTCTTCCGCCCGCAGCGCGTGAGCGTGACCGACGGGGCCGCGATGCTGGCCGACGCGGAGCT
>JAIYAB010000427.1 GCA_027489275.1 Hyphomicrobiales bacterium | reverse complement strand
GGCCATGGCGGTCTGGCGGAAGGACGGATGCTGGCTGCCGTCGGCGTACTGGATGCGCGTGGCGGGCGTGCCGCGCTGCACGAGTTCGGCGACCTTCTCCTCGTCGGCACGCACCTTGGCGGCGACGGCCGAGGCGATGGCGTCGTCGACATCGAGCTTCGGGCAGGGGCCGGTCGGGTTCAGGCGCGCGCCGTCCGCCGTAACGTTGAAGACGTAGCGCTGGCCGCAATAATCGACCTTGGGCTCCTGCTTCGTGACCTCGAAGTGATCGGAGCCTTCCTTCAGGTTCTTCCAGAAGGGCATGTTGGGATCGTGCCGGAACCGGGCGAGGTTCTCCGCCGTCATCCGGAACGGATAGGACTGGAACTGCACGTTGCGCTGGCCGCCGTTGAAGGCCTCGCGCATCACCGCGTAGATCTCCTCGACCTGGTCGTTCGTCATGGCGAAGCAGCCGCGCGACGAGCAGGTGCCGTGCACCATAATGTCGCCGCCGGTGCGCCCCATGGCCCGTTCCATCGGGTTCGGGTAGCCGACGTTGAACGAGAGCCAGAAGGCCGAGTTCGGGTTCATCTGCGAGGCGGCGACGGTGTAGAAGCCCTCGGGGACCTGGCGGTCGCCTTCCTTCTTCTTCGGGCCGAGCTGACCGGACCAGCGGCAGACCGGGTACGTCTTCAGGTGGACGTACTTGCCCTGCGCGTTCTGCTTCCAGACCTCGATCTCGGATTCCTTCTTGTAGGCCCGCACGAGGATCGGCGCGCTGCGCGTCGTGTCCTTTTTCGACATCAGCTCCAGCGTGTCGCCGGGGATGGGAGCGTAGGCCCGGGCCGGAATTCGGCCTGATTCGGAATTGCAGCCCGCGGCAAGGGCGGCAACGGCGGTGGCGAAAGCCAGTCGGGTGAGCAGGGATGCCATGCGGTGTCCTTGAAGACCGTCTGCCGGGACTCATCTCCGGTTTAGGTCAGTCAACCTTTACCGAACCTTACCGACATTCGCTGCCCAGTTCAAACAGGGTGAACCGGGGGTTAACGGACAGCGGGCGCCGGCTCAGGCCTTTCGCCCGATGGCGAGGAATTTCGCGGCGCGCCGCTCGCGCACCTCGTCGCGCGAGAGGCCGGCGAGGTCCGCCAGCGCAGCGGCGAGCGCATCGCCGGTGGCGGCGATGGCCGCCGCGGGATCGCGGTGCGCGCCGCCGGACGGCTCCGGGATGATCCCGTCGACGATGCCGAAGCGCAGGAGGTCCTGCGCGGTGATCTTCATGTTGGTCGCCGCGTCCTGCGCGCGCCCCGAATCACGCCACAGGATCGAGGCCGAGGCTTCGGGCGAGGCGACCGTATAGATGGAGTGCTCCAGCATGAGCACGGTGTTGCAGCTCGCAATCGCCACCGCGCCGCCGGATCCGCCCTCGCCGACGACGACGGCGACGTTGGGCGTGCCGAGCGACAGGCAGGCATCCGTCGACCGGGCGATGGCCTCGGCCTGGCCGCGTTCCTCCGCGCCGATGCCGGGGTAGGCGCCCGCCGTGTCGACGAAGCTGAGCACCGGCAGGTCAAAGCGGCCGGCAAGCTCAATCAGGCGCACCGCCTTGCGGTAGCGCTCGGGCATGGCCATGCCGAAATTGTGCTTCAGGCGCGTGTCGGTGTCGGAGCCCTTCTCCTGGCCGAGCACGCAGACGGGCTGGCCACGGAATCGGCCGAAACCGGCGATGATCGCCTCGTCCTCGGCGAACTTGCGGTCGCCGGCCAGCGGGGTGAACTCCTCGACGAGCCCGTCCAGGTAATCCCGGAAGTGCGGCCGCATGGGATGGCGGGCCACCATCGTCTTCTGCCAGGGCGTCAGCGCGGCGTAGAGCTCCCGAAGCTGCTGGTTCGCCTTCGCCTCGAGCGCCTCGATCTCCTTGGCCAGCGCGGGCGAGCCGCTGCTTTCGGCCACGACGCGCAGTTCGTCGGCCTTGGCCTCGAGCTCTGCAACGGGCTTTTCGAAATCGAGATAGCTTCGCATCGGGCTTTCACGGTACGGCCCGGGGCCGTGGGACGCTGGCCGGCGGCGGTGCTCCGCCCGGCAGCCGGGTGGGCCGGAATGGCGCGGGATAAGTGACCGTTCGCCAAGCCTTAGTCAAGCGAGGGCGTTCCCGAACGCTCAGCCTCCGGGAGCCGGCGCGAAGGCCGGCGCCATCCGCATGCTGGTGCGGCGCAGCTGGCGCACGGCGACGGGACGATAGAGCGTCTTGCTGGCCTCGATGACGTGGAGGCCCGCGAAGGGCAGGGAGAGCGTGGTGCCCAGGCGCTCCCAGGCCGTCGCGGTCCTGACGTAGAAGCGGCCGGGAATGGGGGGAACGTAAAGCGCCTCCTCCCAGTGGACCGGGGAAAACAGCGCCTCGCGCAGGAGCCGCGTGAGCTGGCCGCGCGAATAGGGCTGGCCCTGGCCGAAGGGCGTCGTGTCCATCCGCGCCCACAGGCCGCGCCGGTTGGGCACGACGGCGATCATCCGGCCGCCCGGCGCGAGGATGCGCCAGATCTCGGCGAGAAGGTCGGCGGGGTGCTCGTCGGTCTCGAGCGCGTGGACGACGAGCACGCGGTCGACTGAGGCGTCGGCGAGCGGCATCATGTCGAGATCGGCCAGCGCTGTAGACGACAGGCTGCCGTTGGGCCAGTTGACCACCCCCTGCGCCGCCGGCATGAGCACGAGCACCCGGTTCGCGGAGTCGCGGAAGGTATCGAGGTAGGGCACGGGATAGCCGACGCCCAGCACGATCTGCCCGGCGACGTTCTCCCACCGGCTGCGGATGACGCGGCCGAGCAGGCGCCGCGCCACCTCGCCGAGTTGGCCGGAATAGAAGGTCCTCAGGTCGACGACGTCGGCATGCACGGCGGGTCGGATCCTCGCTGGACGGCGCTGGGGATACATCGCCATTGCAGGACACGTCCCGCCAAAAGACAATGGCACACCGCGGCTTCGCATCGAAGCGCCCCGACAGACCCACCTGGAAAGCAAGAGCCCATGTCCGCCGAAGTCCGTCAGTTCCTTTGCGCCTCCGACAATTTCGGCGTGCTCGTGCACAACCCCGCGACCGGCGCCACCGCCAGCATCGATGCCTGCGAGGATGGGCCCATCGTCGCCGCGCTGGAGCGGGAGGGCTGGACGCTGACGCACATCCTCGTCACCCACCACCACGACGACCATGTCGCCGGCATCCCGGCGCTGAAGGCGCGCTACGACGCGGTCGTCATCGGCCCGGCGGCCGACGCCGGCCGCATTCCCGACATGGCGCAGGGTGTGCGGGAGGGCGACGCGGTGCGCGTCGGCGGCCTCGTCGCCACGGTGATCGAGACGCCCGGGCACACGCAGGGGCACGTGTCGTTCCACTTCCCGGCGGAGAGGCTGCTGTTCGCCGGCGACACGCTGTTCGCGCTCGGCTGCGGGCGGCTGCTCGGCGGCACGGCGGCGGACATGTGGTCCTCGCTGAGCAAGCTCGCGGCGCTGCCCGAGGACACGGACGTCTATTGCGGGCACGAATACACGCTCTCCAACGCCCGTTTCGCCGTGGGGGTCGATCCCGACAACGAGAGGCTGCGCGCCCGCGCCGCCGAGGTAGAGGAAAAGCGCCGCCGCGGCGAGTTCACGCTGCCGACCACGATCGGCCTGGAGAAGGCGACGAACCCCTTCCTGCAGGCCGCCGACCCGGCCATGGCGCATCGGCTCGGGCTCGACGGGCGACCGCCGGTCGAGGTGTTTGCCGAGCTGCGCGAGCGCAAGAACCGCGGCTGACGGGCGGAGAGGTGCGATGAACGCGATCCATGGCGGCCTCAGCGCCGCGGAAGTCGTGCGGATGCTCGATCTCGCCCCGCACCCGGAGGGCGGCTTCTACCGGGAGACGTTCCGCGACACGGCGTCGACGGGAGGCAGGGCCGTCTCGACGGCGATCTATTACCTGCTGGGGGCCGGCGACGTCTCCGAGTGGCATCGCGTCGATGCCGCCGAGATCTGGCACTGGTACGCCGGCGGGCCGCTGGTGCTGACGATGTCGCCCGACGGGCACGATGCCCACGCGATGCACCTGGGCGCGGACCTGCGGGCCGGCCAGCGGCCGCAGATCGTCGTCCCCGCCGGCCACTGGCAGACGGCGACCAGCCTCGGCGCGTGGACGCTTGCGGGATGCACGGTCGCTCCAGGCTTCGACTTCGCCGGGTTCGAGATGGCGCCGCCGGGCTGGCGGCCGACGCCGCGGCGGCCGGGCGGCGGTGCATGAGCGAGGCTGCGACCGCCCTGGTGCGCGCCATCGAGGAGCGGTCCTTCAACGCGTGGCCGGCCCTGGAGATCGCGGTTCTGAACGGCTGGATCCTCCGCTTCGCCGAGGGATACAGCAAGCGCGCGAACTCGGCCAACGCGCTCGCGCCGACGGCCGCCTTCGCCGAGATGCTGCCGCTGGTCGAGACGCTCTACCGCCGCCATGGCCTGCGGCCCTGCGTGCGCCTGACGCCGCTGGCCGGGCCGGAGCCGGGCCCGGTGCTCGACGACCTCGGCTGGCAGGTGCTCGACCCCAGCGTCGTGATGACCGCGCCGCTGCCGCGCGGCGGCGCGGCCGACGACGCCGTCACGCTGCTGCCGACGCCGGACAAGGCGTGGATCGACGGCTATGCGCAGGCGAGCGCCCGGCAGGACCTGAAGCGGGACACGCTCGCAAGGATGCTCGCCGCCATCAGGCCCGAGGCGGTGTTCGCGACGCTGGCGGAAGGGGGCGAGCCGGCGGCTTACGGGATGGCCGTGCTGGAGCGCGGGATGGTGGGGCTGTTCGACATCGCGACGCCGGCCGCCCAACGCCGCCGCGGACACGCGCGCCGGCTCGTCGAGGCGCTGATGGCGTGGGGGCGGCGCAAGGGCGCCATGCAGGCCTATCTGCAGGTGACGACGGCCAACGACGCGGCCTTGCCGCTCTATGCCGGCCTCGGCTTCCGGCCGCTCTACGCCTACGACTACCGCGCTCCGGCGGACGCGCCGCGCTGAACTCGGACGGGCGGAAGACGAGCGGGGCGGCCTGCGCCCACCCTGCAAGGCACTACGAATGCAGATTTTCGCATAAGTATTGATTTCGCCCGGGATGCGGATGGGCGGGGCAGATCGCACCGGAACCGGAGGGCGCGTCGATGGCGCTCAATTCGGGCCGGTTGAGCCCCTGTGGTCGTCACATGATTGAGCCGGAATTACCTCAGGTTGAATGAGGTGGTACACGCAATTAAAACGAGAAACTCTTGGGACCAACTGGGCGCAACCCTCTGGATTGCTGCATGCAATGAGCTTGCACGATTCGTTTCATGAGAGTACGCTTATTATTAGAGGCAATCATTGGATTAACGAGCATGGGCCAGGCGAACGAGCAAACGCGGGATGCGCTCATCCGCTTGCAGGACGAGATATCGGCCCGGCTGTTTCGCGACAGCGAGGATTACCGGGTTCTGCTCGCTCTGCAGCAGGCGATCGGGTGGCTGGACAAGACCGGCCGCATGGCGCCGCCGCAGCGCGCCGAGGCCGAGTTCGAGAGCGCCCGGCCGCTTTCCGCCATCGACATGCTGGCGAGCCTGGCGCGCGATGCGCGGTCGATTCCGGGCCGCAGAGCCGAGCCAAGGCCCCTTCCGACCGCGGAATCGGGGCCCGTGAGCCAACGGGACGTAGTTGCGATGATCCTGCGTGAGCGGGGCGAACCCGTGCCGATCTCGGAGCTGCTGGAGCTCATGCAGATCCGCGGCGTCGTCGTCGGCGGCGTCCGCCCGCAGGGAAACCTCTCCTCGAACCTGTCCCAGGACAAGCGCTTCAGGCCCGTCCGCTACCGCGACCGCGCCTGCTGGTGGCTGGTCGACGAACCGGTTCCGCCCCCGGCAAGGGGCCCGGAGATCGTTTAGGCTTGATCCGGCGCAAGCCGATCTTCGTTTATGGTTAATGAAAAGTTAAGGCCGCGGCATGGACCGCGGCCTTTTTCGTCAAGTTGATCCGGCATCAGGCCATGTATTGGCCGCCGTTGATCGACAGGGTCGATCCCGTGATCCAGGCGGCCTCGTCGCTGGCGAGGTAGACCACCGCCGCCGCGATCTCCTCCGCCTCGCCGAGGCGGCCGATCGGGATCTGCGGCAGGATCTTGGTCTTCAGCACCTCTTCCGGAACGGCCTGCACCATCTCGGTCGCGACGTAGCCCGGCGCGATGACGTTGACGGTGATGCCCTTCGTCGCGTTCTCCTGCGCGAGCGCCTTGGAGAAGCCGATCACGCCCGCCTTGGCGGCCGAGTAGTTGGTCTGCCCCATCTGCCCCTTCTGGCCGTTGACCGAGGAGATGGTGATGACGCGCCCGAAGCCGCGGGCGCGCATGCCGTCGATGACCGGGCGGGTCATCGTGAACATCGAGTCGAGGTTCGTGGCGAGCACCGCGCGCCACTGGTCGAACGTCATCTTCTGAAAGAAGCCGTCGCGGGTGATGCCGGCATTGTTGACCAGCACGTCGACGGGGCCGAGATCCGCCTCGACCTGCTTCAGGCCGGCGGCGCAGCCGTCCGGGCTGGAGACGTCCCACTTGTAGACGGCGATGCCCGTCTCGGCCTTGAACTTCTGCGCGGCCTCGTCATTGCCGGCATAGTTCGCCGCGACCTTGTAGCCCTTCGCATTCAGCGCCCTGGAGATGGCGGCTCCGATGCCGCGCGTGCCTCCGGTGACGACCGCAACCCTAGCCATGCGTTCCCCCGTGTGTGTGGATGGTTTCGATACGGCCCGCATCCGCGGCCCGGTCGTCATGCGGATCCGGCGCCGCGCGGGCGGCGCCGGTCGGTCCTGCCGGTCAGCGCTCGACGGTGAGCGCGATGCCCATGCCGCCGCCGATGCACAGCGTGGCAAGGCCCTTCTTCGCGCCGCGGCGCTTCATCTCGTGCAGCAGCGTGACGAACACGCGCGCGCCCGAGGCGCCGATGGGATGGCCGATGGCGATGGCGCCGCCGTTGACGTTCACCTTCGAGGTGTCCCAGCCGAGATCCTTGTTGACCGCGATGGCCTGGGCGGCGAAGGCCTCGTTCGCCTCGATGAGATCGAGGTCGTCGATGGTCCAGCCGGCCTTCTTCAGTGCCATGCGCGAGGCCGGGATCGGGCCCGTGCCCATGACCGCCGGGTCGACGCCGGCCGTCGCCCAGGACGCGATGCGGGCGAGCGGCTCGAGGCCCCGGCGCGCGGCCTCGGCGGCCGTCATCAGCACGACGGCGGCGGCGCCGTCATTGATCCCGGAGGCGTTGCCCGCGGTCACCGTGCCGTCCTTCGAGAAGGCCGGGCGCAGCTTGGCGACGGCGTCGATCGTGGTGCCGGGACGGATGTACTCGTCCTGGT
>JAIYAB010000488.1 GCA_027489275.1 Hyphomicrobiales bacterium | reverse complement strand
GCTGGTGCGGCGGGTTCCAGGCATACGGGGTTCCCGCGATGAACGACCAAGCCGAAACCGTCCTGCCCCCCGATTCCGGCGGCCGCCTCGCCGAGAACATCACGTTCTTCGCCCGCGCGCTGCGCGACGCTGGACTGCCTGTGGGGCCGGGCGCGGTGCTGGACGCGCTCGCGGCGGTGGAAACGGCGCGGGTGGGTACGCGTGCGGACTTCTACTGGACGTTGCACGCTGTGTTCGTGAAGAAGCACGAGCATTCCGACATTTTCGACCAGGCGTTCCGCATCTTCTGGCGGCGCAAGGCGCTGGTTGAGAAGATCATTGCCACCCTGTCGCCGATCTCCCCCGGCGCCAAGGAGGCGAAGCCCAAGAAGCCCGACGCCGGCGCGCTGCGGGTGGCCGAGGCGTTGCTGAAGCAGACGAAGCGGGAGGAGGAGAAGCAGGAGGAGCAGACGGAGTTCTCCGCGCGGCTTACCGTATCCGAGCGGGAGATCCTGCAGTCGCGCGATTTCGCGCAGATGACCGCCGAGGAGATCGCCAAGGCGCAGCGCGCCATCGCCCGACTGCGGCTGCCCGACGACCGCATCGATACGCGGCGCATGATCGCCGCCGCGCGCGGCCGGCGCATCGATCCGCGCCGTTCGTTCCGCCGCTCGCTGCGGGCCGGCGGGGCCGTCATCGACCTCGCCTACCGCGATGTCGAGCAGAAGCACCCGCCGCTGGTGGCGCTGTGCGACATCTCCGGCTCCATGGCCGACTACACGCGCCTGTTCCTGCACTTCCTGCATGCGCTAACCGACGCGCGTCGGCGCGTGCACACGTTCCTGTTCGGAACGCGGCTGACGAACGTCAGCCGCGCGCTCAAGAGCCGCGATCCGGACGAGGCGCTGGCGCTGTGTTCGACGCAGGTGCAGGACTGGTCCGGCGGCACGCGCATCGCCACATGTATCCATGAGTTCAACCGCCGCTGGTCCCGCCGCGTGCTGGGGCAGGGGGCGGTGGTGCTCCTGTTCACGGACGGGCTGGAGCGCGACGGGACGGACGATCTCGCCCGCGAGATGGACCGCCTCCACCGCTCGTGCCGCCGGCTGGTGTGGCTCAACCCGCTGCTGCGCTTCGGCGGCTTCGAGGCCAAGGCGCAGGGCATCCGTGCCATGCTGCCACATGTCGACGAGTTCAGGCCCATCCACAATCTCCAGTCGATGGACGCCCTGATCAGGGCCCTCGGCGAGGAGGGAAGCGAGGAGGCCGATCCGCGCAAGTGGCTGAGGCGGGTGGCTTGAGGCGAATGGCTTGCGCGGCCCGACGGGCGCATGATCGCCGCCGGGTGACGTGAAGCCTGCCGGGACGATGACAAGACGGATGGAGGACGCGATGCTTTCGACCGACGACGACATCCTGAACAGGGCCGAAGCGTGGAAGCGCGAAGGCAAGGGCGTCGCCATTGCGACGGTGGTCGAGACCTGGGGTTCCGCCCCGCGGCCCGTCGGCAGCCACCTCGTCATCGACGACGAGGGCAACTTCCTCGGTTCCGTCTCCGGCGGCTGCGTCGAGGGCGCGGTCGTCACTGAGGCCATCGACGTCATCGGCAGCGGCGCGCCGCGGATGCTCGAGTTCGGAGTCGCCGACGAGACGGCCTGGCGCGTCGGCCTCTCCTGCGGCGGGCGTATCAGGGTCTTCGTCGAGAAGGTGGCCTGATGGACCTCGCCCTCCTCTCCGCACTGAACGCCGAGCGCGCTGCGCGCCGCGCGGCCATCCTCGTCACCCGCACCGCGGACGGCGCGCAACGCCTCGTACGCGAGGTGGATGTCGCGGGCGATCCGCTGGGCGACCTCCTGCGCGAGCGTCTCCGCACGGGCAAGAGCGGCATCGCGGAGACCGCCGAAGGGGAGGTCTTCCTCACCGTTCAGGTGCCGCCGGTGCGTATCCTCGTCACCGGCGCAGTCCATATCTCCCAGGCGCTGGCTCCCATGGCCGCGCTGCTCGGGCACGACGTGGTGATCGTCGATCCACGCACCGCCTTTGCCACGCCGGAGCGGTTTCCCGGCGTCGCGCTGTACGCCGAATGGCCCGAGGAGGCGCTGCCGCGCCTCGGCGTGGACCGCTACACGGCCTTCGTCGCGCTGACCCACGATCCCAAGATCGACGATCCCGCTCTCCGCCACGCCCTTGCGTCCGAGTGTTTCTACGTGGGGGCGCTGGGCTCGCGGAAGACCCATGCCAAGCGCGTGGAGCGGTTGCTGGAGGCGGGCTTCACGCCCGAGCAGGTCGGCCGCATCAGGGCCCCCATCGGCCTGAACATCGGCGCGATCAGCCCTGCCGAGATAGCCCTGTCGATCCTGGGCGAGATCACCGCGGCGCTGCGCCTCGATCCGGCGACGGGGGCGAAAAAGGGCAGCGCGTGACCTGAGCCGGAGGGCGACGCCATGAAGTTCGGTCCCGTTCCGCTCGACGACGCCATCGGCGGCATCGCCGTGCATTCCGTGCGGGCCGGCGAGGCCGTGGTCAAGAAAGGCACAGTGATCGGCGCGCCGGAGGTGACGAGCCTGCGGGCAGCCGGCGTGACCAGCGTCGTAGTCGCCCGGTTCGAGGCAGGCGACGTCCCGGAGGACGACGCAGCCCGACGGCTCGCCGAAGCGGCGGCCGGCGAGGGCGTCCGGGTCGAGAGGCCCTTCACCGGGCGCAGCAACCTCTTCGCCGAGCATGCGGGCGTTCTGGTGGTCGATCCCGACGCCATCCGGCGCATCAATGCCGTCGACGAGTCCGTCACCGTCGCCACGCTGCCCGCCTTCCGGGCGGTGGAGGAGGGCGAGATGATCGGGACCGTGAAAATCATCCCCTTCGCGGTGCCCGAGGCGCTACTACGCGAGGCCATGGCCGCTGCCGGCGCGGCCCCGCCCGTCCGCGTCGCCGCGTTCCGGCCGTTGCGGGTCGGCGTCGTCTCGACCCTTCTGCCCGGCCTCAAGCCGTCGGTGATCCGCAAGACGATCGGCGTGCTCCAGGGGCGTCTCGGTCCTGCCGGCGCCGCCATCGTCGCGGAACGCGAGGTGCCGCACGATGCGTCGGCCTTGACCGACGCGCTGGCCACGCTGGCCGCAGGCGGCATCGAACTGATCGTCGTGTTCGGCGCCTCGGCCATCACAGACCGGCGGGACGTCATCCCGGCCGCGCTGGAGCGCGCCGGTGGGCGGATCGAGCATTTCGGCATGCCCGTGGATCCCGGCAACCTCCTGCTGATCGGCAGCCTCGGCGCTATGCCGGTGCTCGGCGCGCCAGGCTGCGCGCGCTCGCCCAAGGAGAACGGCTTCGACTGGGTGTTGCAGCGCCTTCTCGCCGGCCTCCCGGTCACCCGTGCCGACATCGTCGGCATGGGCGTGGGCGGCCTGCTCATGGAGATCGTCCAGCGCGGCCATCCGCGCGAGGTACACGCGGGGGAGGGGGACTGATGCCGGCAACGTTGACGAGGATCGCGGCCATCGTTCTGGCCGCCGGCCGCTCCAGCCGCATGGGGCCGGCGAACAAGCTGGTCGCCGACCTCGGCGGCAAGCCGATGGTCCGGCATGCGGCGGAGGCCGCGATCGACAGCGGCGCATCGCCCGTCGTCGTGGTGTGCGGCCACGAGGAGCCCGCGGTGCGCGCCGCTCTCGCGGGACTCGACGTCCGCTTCGTGTCCAACCCCGCCCATGCGGAGGGGCTGTCCACCTCGCTCAAGGCCGGCATCGCGGCCCTTCCCGAGGAGACGGACGGGGTCGTCGTGATGCTGGGCGACATGCCGCTGGTGCGCGCCGCCTTCATCCGCCGGCTCGTTGCAGCGTTCGAGGCCGAACCGGGCGGCTTGGCCGCGGTGCCGATCCACGACGGCGACTGGGGCAATCCCGTCGTCATCGCGCGGGCGCTCTTTGCGGACGTGGCCGGGCTCACCGGCGACGCTGGCGCCCGCAAGCTGCTGGAGCAGCGCAAGGATACGGTGATCGAGGTGCCGGCCGACGACAGCGTCATGCTGGACGCCGACACGCCCGACGCCTTGGAGGCCCTGCGCCGCAGGCAGCAATAGGGCGCACAGCCCGCCCTCCTGACTTTCTCCGACGGCAAAGACCAGCGCGTGGTGGCTGCCATGTCGTCGCGGGGGGTTGATCTCGCGCCT